>JBNAVX010000034.1:0-24848 GCA_049700155.1 Thermodesulfovibrionales bacterium | reverse complement strand
AGAAGCTATGATTGTATATTTTTGTAGCAAATTAGAAACCTTTGAAGCATTCTATATTAACCGATATATTTTTAAAAAAGAGTGGTTAAAAGGAAATCCTGGGAGAAATCATGGCTTGTACTCAAGACAGGGAATAGGCTTTTTTATTTACGAAAAGATTTGTAGATAATAATAAATGCCTAACCCGTTAGCCACAATCATACCCATTTTAGACCTTCTCGGAAGGGAATTAAAAATTCTTCCTGCTACAGGTGGAGCAGTTGAAGATTTACAGCATCCTGATCAAGAGGAGATAGAAGACATTATAATCAACAGAGAAATGGAAAATGTTACTGCCTTTGCTGAGATACCCGGACCAGACCCTCAAAATATCTATCGTAAAACACCACCGTTAACAAGAGATGAAAATCATCTTTTCCGTTTTTTTATTGACGGAAGTATCCGAACTTATTTTTTAGGAACAGGAATAGAAGGCACAAGGTCGTTCCCTATAGAATTAGCACAGATAGGCTCGGCAGTTATTAAAAGAGAAGATAATGGTCAACTAAAAGTCTTAGCCTCAAAGCACCGAATCCTTTTTTTATTACCGAAACAAAATCAAGGTATTTCAGATACTTTGTGGGATCAGATAAGAAAGATTGAAAAACCTGAATGGCTCGAAGTAATAGATTTTACCTTATCTGATAGATTAGCGGATACGAAAAAAGACCCGAGAGATAAAGCTGGCGCAAAGGCTCGCTCCGAGATGCATAAATTAGAAATAGAACTAATTAGATCTACTGATGACCTTCGCAATGAAAAAACATGGTTAATATTAGATGGAGCAGTTAAGTTTGTTGAGGAAGATATCTGGAATTCATGGAAAGAAAACCCTTATCTTATAGGTGTTGCTAAATCTTTTCGGAAAGACCCCCAATTCTATTTTGGATCAGGGAAAAAGCCTAAAAGGACTGACATCACAACTATCCTAGCTGGGCTCCCGCATGCACACAGAACTGTTGCTTTTGGTGCTTATGATGGTCAAGTTGCATTCTGGTATGTAAGGATAAGAGAGCAGAAGGAATTAGACTATCCTCTTATGGGTGTTGTAAAAGTAGAAATTCCACGTCCTGACAAGAGCCCTGTCCCTTCAGAACTTGCTGATCTGATTTCACGTGCCCTCGTTGCTGAAAGAAATGTAACTCCTTATGGCCTGGATAGGAGATGGCATTGTTCGCTCTATCCTATTCACATAGCTGAAAAGGTGACTAAAAATAGATTCTTCTCAAGAGAGGTTTTAATGGGTTGTATCAAATGGCCTAAGCCACAAATAGGAGGAATATCATGAATGAGACAAAAACTATTCAAGAGGTTGGTAAAACCTCTGCAACAGATAGAGACCCAAATACTTCTGATAAGTTTATCTTCTGGCTTGCTCCAAAAGTTATAGTTAACCCTTTTGATATAGTTGAAGTTGAACAAGTAAGCCACGAAGGAAAAAGTAAGACATTTGGACTTGTTACAACTCTTGAACACAGGACAGACTCTCCAACCCACCTTGCTAATTTTATCTCAAGTAATTTTGGTGAATTAACAGAAGACCCTAATACGCCAAGACAGGGAAAAACAGTTGCCCATGTAAATGTATTAAGTAATGACATGGATATTTATATGCCTGTACAGAGTGAGAAAGTTGTTAGATTTGCAGATGAGGAAGGGATTCAAATCGCTCTTGGGATAGATACAATGGAGCCCCAAAATAGGATTCCTGCTGGACTTATCAAGATGAGTAACGGGGTAGCAGCAGTGGCATATATTGACCGTAGATATGTCCTCGGCCCTGAATCTGCTCATGTGAATATCTCAGGGATCAGTGGTCTTGCAACAAAGACCTCTTATGCAATGTTTCTTATTCAGTCAATCTTACAGAAAACTAAAGAGGATGAGAAAGATAAAATATCCGTTATCATCTTGAATGTTAAGCACGGTGATTTACTCCAGATTGATCAATCAAAGAAGGGAAAAGGATTTTACAGTGGATGAAATGGAACTATGGGAGGCACTCGGATTAGAGCCAAAGCCTTTTGAGCCTGACAAAGTCCATTATTATCTTCCGAGGGGAAGGGACGGTAAAAGACCAAATAGCTTTTTAGAGCCTGATTCCTATGCCATTTATGCTTATGATTTAGAGTCAACTGCCGATAAACTTGATCTGCTATTTGCTCAGATACCAGATGCTTACTTTACATTGGAATCAATAATAAGTGAAATTAAAGAAGGGATCAGGAATAGAGAAAAAGAATTTAAAGATGTTCATAGCTGGACTAATTTACTCAGCGGTAAACCTCTTTTTGATCCTGCAACCCATTCAGTAGTCAAAGAATGGCGTGGTATTCGTGGCTCTTCTATTGGTGTCTTTCGAAGGCATATGAGAAGGATGGTTCAGGTTGGACAATCAGGTATATTTGTTGATGCAAGGGCTACACGAGAGAAGTCTCTGAATGGAGAAATACTTAAAATCAAAGGTGGCCATGTATATGTTGTGGATATTGCACGTCTGCAGGAACATGAGCAGATGCTTGTCTTTGGAGACCTGCTTAAGTCAGTCTATTCTTTAAAGGCTGACCCACCTGAGGACAGAAGCGAACCCATTCCTGAAAAGGTGATATTCTTTGTAGATGAGTTGAACAAATATGCCCCTGCAGGACCCCGCCCTTCTCCTCTTACAGAGTTAGTTTTAGAAATTGCTGAGCGTGGTCGTTCCCTCGGTGTAATCCTTATCTCTGCACAACAGTTCATGAGTGCTGTGCATAACAGGGTTACAGGCAATTCTGCAACTAAGATTATCGGAAGAAGTGGCTCTGCTGAGGTTCTGCAAGCTGACTATCGTTTTCTTGATAATGAGATAAAAGCAAATGTAACGAGATTAGCAAAAGGTGAATTACTCCTCAGCCATGCTGTTTACCGCCAGCCTGTAAAGATAATTTTTCCAAAACCCTCTTTTAAACAACAAGAGTTTTAAATGAATTTATTCTTTATTGAGCATGCAAGGGAAAGGATGTCTCAAAGGGGTGCTACAGAAGAAGAGGTGTTAAGGGTTCTGAATAAGGGGGTTGAGGTCAAAGCTAAAAAAGGAAGAAAGGCAAAAGAATTGGTTTTCGATTACAATAGAGAATGGCTTGGAAACTTTTATCCGCAGAAAAAAATTGTTGTTATATTTGTTGAAGAAAACAGTGAAATAGTAGTTATTACCGTAAAGGTTTATTATGGTAATTGGAGGTAAAGATGAGAATCAGTTATGACCCTAAATATGATATCCTCTACCTGAGATTAGGTGCGGCAGAAAAGGTTATCTGTAAAGATGTAGATGATGATATTTCTATAGACATGGATGAGCAGGGAAAATTAGTTGGAATTGAGATTCTTTCTGCCTCGGAACATGTAGACCTTCGGTCTTTACTTCCAGTTGAGTTAATGAAGGAAGCACTAAGATAACTATAATGGACTTTGAATCTCGAATAAAAGATATTGCACTATCTTTTAGCGAAGAGATTCGTAAGGCTACCAGTTCCTCTAACAATGAGGCTGAATTCCGCACAAAGGTCTCAAGACTAATTGAGGATTTTGCTAATAAAGTAGAACTAACCATTCCTTTAAGAGAGGAATATACCCTTATCAATGGTCGTGCAGATGCTGTTTATAATAGACTCATTGTTGAATATGAGCCACCAAATTCATTAAGACCCAGCAATTCTTATAAAGCAAATCAACATGCAATAAATCAGGTCAAAAATTATATTGAAGGACTTGTCCGCAGAGAAAGGCATAAACCTGAAAGGCTTGTTGGGGTTGTCCTTGATGGTAATTTCTTTATCTTTATTCGTAATAAAGAGGGTGTTTATCATATTGACCAACCTGTTAGGGTTGATACCGCCTCTGTAGAGCGATTTCTCAAACTTCTTGCATCTCTCTCAACAGAGCTCGCACTCATCCCTGAAAACCTTGTTCGGGATTTTGGAGAAAATACCACTATCTCAAGGAAGGCTGTAAGCACCTTTTATAATACATTTAAAGACTCATTAAATCCAAAGCTCAAGACTCTCTTTGATCAATGGTCTTTGCAATTTTCTGAAGTCTGTGACTATGAAGAGGCATCAAAGCTCGATGTAAAAGGATTTGCAAAGGAATTTGGGATCAAGGATGAAAAACCCAATCCATTTAAACTCTTCTTCTGTATTCATACATATTATGCTACATTCATTAAACTTTTAGCCCTTCAGATCGTGCATTACTATGCCATGCCTAAGTTAGGAACAGATCTGAGAAAGTCTGCTACCTTCAATGTTGATGAACTAAAGGCATATATGAAAAAAGTCGAGGAGGGTGGAATATTTAAGGATTTGGGTATCACCAATTTCCTTGAGGGTGATTTTTTTGGCTGGTATCTTGATGTATGGGGTGATGCAATATATGAGGCCATAAAAGGAATTGTTACTCAACTTTCAAATTACTCCCTTGTTACTCTTGATGTTGACCCAGAAGAGACAAGGGACTTACTGAAAAAGCTCTATCAACACCTTATGCCAAGACCTATACGGCATAACCTCGGTGAATACTATACTCCCGACTGGCTTGCTGAAAGGCTACTTGGGATGCTCTGTGGATGGAGGAAAAAAGGGGATGCACGAGTCCCAGATATAAGACCTGATTACCGCATCCTTGACCCTGCCTGTGGATCAGGGACGTTTCTTGTGTTATGTATTAAGTATGCACGGGAATATGCAAAAGAAAGAATGCTTTCTGAATCAGATGTATTAGAAAAGATACTCAACAATATCGTTGGCTTTGATCTTAATCCACTCGCGGTCATATCAGCCCGAACAAACTATCTCTTATCCCTTGGAGATTTGCTCCAGCACCGACGAAGCGATATAAATATCCCTGTCTATATATGCGACTCCATAATGACGCCCCATGAGGGTGAAGACCTTTATGATCATGGGGTTATGAAATTCAATACAGCAGTAGGTCCGTTTTCTCTTCCAAAAAGTCTTGTTCATGCACAGTATATTGATAAACTTGCAAATTTCCTTGAAGATTCTGTTCGGCTAAACTTAGACCGCAAACAATTTACTGTAAAGCTCACCAATGAATTCCCTTTAATTGAAGGGAAAGACGATAAAGATATTGAAGTTGTCTTTAACCTTTATGAAAAACTCTTGAGTCTTGAAAAGCAGGGGGTAAACGGTATATGGGCAAGAATTATAAAGAATGCCTTTGCACCACTTTTTGTTGGTGAATTTGATTATGTGGCAGGGAATCCACCATGGGTAAACTGGGAGCATTTGCCCGAGGGATATAGAGAGGGTACTAAATATATGTGGTTCAAATATGGTATGGCAGCAACAAAAGGTAGAGGGAAAGACCAGTTTGAACTCGGCAAACAAAAAAGAGATATATCTGCCTTGATGACCTTTGTAAGCATTGATAAATATCTTAAGCGAAATGGGAAATTGGGGTTTCTTATAACTCAGTCTGTTTTTAAGACGAACGCATCAGCTGGATTCCGCCAATTCAAGCTTCCTAATAATTTTCCCTTTCAGGTTGTTCATGTTGATGATATGGTTGAACTCAATCCTTTTGAAGGTGCATCAAAAAGAACAAGCATAGTAATCTTTCAAAAAGGCAAGCCCACAAAATACCCTCTGCCCATGGGTGCTTATTTATATTGGACAAAGACAGCAAAAGGAAAATCAATACCCCTTGATGTTGAATGGAAGGAAGTTGAGCAGATGGTAAAATGTAAGCAATTTATTGCTGAACCAGTTGATGAGAAAGATTTGACATCTCCGTGGATTACAGGAAGACCAAAGGCATTAAAGGTGGTGAGGAAGATACTCGGTAAATCTGGGTATACTGGTAATCTCGGTTGTAATTCTGGAGGTGCAAATGGCGTTTATTGGGTTGATATAGTTTCTAAAAGGCTGGATGGCTTGTTAACCATTTCCAACATTACTGAAAAGGCAAAGAGAAAGGTAGAGAGTATTCAGTGTGCTATCGAACCAGATTTGCTTTATCCTCTTTTACGGTCAGGTGATTTGAAAAGGTGGAATGCAAACTCTTCGGTTTGGATTATTTTACCTCATACTTTAGAAAGTGGCTGGCAAGCTATTTCGGAAGAAGAAATGAAGATAAAATATTCCAGGACATATCTCTATTTCAAAAGATTTGAGACTATCTTAAGAAATAGATCGGGATATAGACTACTACGTGAAGTCACCCTTTTTACATCTTGGTTGATATTCATAAAGAAACCTTTGCTCCTTATAAGGTAGTGTGGACAAGGGTTGCAAACATAGAAGCAGCCGTAGTGTCCCAGAAAAATGGGAAACCGATTATACCTCAAGAGACAATATCACTTGTTGCTTTTGATAATGAAGATGAAGCCCATTATTTATGTGCAATGGTTAACTCTTCACCTTTTGAATATGCAAGTGTTTCCTATTCCCAAGCAGGTGGCAAAAGTATGGGCTCTCCACATGTTTTAGAGAATATCCGCATCCCAAAATTTGATCCTAAAAATAAACTTCACATTCGTCTTGCCGAACTTTCAGAAAAAGCACATGCAATTGCAAAGACTGATGGTGATACATCAGCAATTGAAAATCAGATTGATGACCTTGCAGCAGAAATATGGGGATTGACTAAAGAGGAGCTGAGAGAGATAAAAGTTTCTCTTGAGGAATTGAAATAGAAAAGTGTTATTATATTAATAAATATGCTAATCGAACACACCAGAGAAAAGCTAATCAATTCAATAATATACTTTCTGAAGAATACAAAGTATTGTGGAAAGACAAAGCTTTTTAAGCTTCTGTATTTCCTTGACTTTATGCATTTTAGAGAGACAGGGAGGCCTGTTACAGGATTAGATTATTTCGCTTGGGATTTTGGCCCTGTCCCTGTAACCCTCTTTAATGAAATAAATAATCCTCCTACTGATCTTAAAGAAAGCATCTTTATCCCAGCAAAAAGTGATAAATCGTTTGTAGAATTAAAGCCTAAAAAGAAATTTGATGATAAATATTTTACAAAGAGAGAACTACGTATATTGGAAAATGTAGCTTTCATTTTTAAAGATGCTAAAGCTGAAGATATTATAGAAGCATCTCACTTACCAAAGCATCCTTGGGATAAAACGATTAAAACAAAAGGTGAGAAGGCAAAAATAGATTATACGCTTGCTATAGATAATACCGATCGTTCATTGTCTATCGAAGAAGCTTTAGAACGAATTAAAGACAAAGAGGAGATTAAAAAAGCCTTTAAATGAATATGAGAATTTTACTCGTTGAGCCTCAAGATTCAAAAAAATATCATACTACTTATCCGCCTCTTGGTCTTCTCAAGCTTTCTGCATATCATAAGCAAAAGGAAGATAAGATTTATTCAGGGATTTTCAGAAGATGGATTTGAACCAAATACTATTTACATAACGAGTCTTTTCACCTATGCATATGAGCCTGTTCATGATGTAATTCGATATTACAGTAAAAAATACAAAAAGGCAAAGATTATAGTTGGGGGAATTTATGCTACTTTGTGTTCTGAACACCTTGAAGAAATTTTTGGTAGCAGAATAGAAATCCACAAAGGACTAATGCCTGAGGCAGAAGATATCCTGCCCGATTATTCTCTTGTTCCAGAATGGAAGGCAAGTATCTTATTCTCTTCAAGAGGTTGTATAAGGAAATGTCCATTTTGTTCTGTCCCTATCTTAGAACCAGAATTTAGAGCAAAAAACCATAAAGCATCTCATATATCCAGGGCATAAAAAAGTCATCCTATGGGATAACAACATTCTTGCCTCATCTTATTGGAAGGATATTTTTGATGAGTGCGAAGAGATGAATCTTGAGGTTGATTTTAATCAAGGGCTTGATGCAAGACTTATAACCGAGGAAGTTGCATTAAGATTGAAAAGACTTAAATTACCTCTCCTAAGATTAGCCTATGATACCAATCAGATAAGAAAGCCTTTAAAGAAGGCTATAGAACTCCTAAAATCTTTAGGAATAAAAGGACGAAAAATCTTAGTCTATTGTCTTCATAACACCCCTAATGATACACCAGAAGACTTTCTTAATCGTATAAAAGATATTCTTGATTGGGGAATAGTTGCTTAGATATGAACCTCTTAAGCCTCAACCTAAGAATACCTATATTTCACCTAATTGGACTAAAGAACAACTTGAAATGATAGCGAAAGCAAGAAGAGTAATCGGTTATGGTGGAGCATTTCCACCATACGAGGGACTTAAGAAAAAAATATTTAAAGCTAAAACTTTTGAAAAAGCCTTTGAACTCAGGCCTGTGCGATAGATAGTATGAAGGTTTATTATTTTACTTATGGCTCAAATATGGATAAGGAAGATTTAGATAATTGGTGTAGAAAAAAAGGACACAAATCTATCAATTTTCTTAGCATCTCACCTGCAAAATTAATAGGGTATAAATTAGTTTTCAATTATTACTCCTCAATTAGAGGAGATAGTGCAGCCAATATAATGGAGTCTCAAGGTGATTGTGTATACGGGCTGTTAGTTGAAATAGAAGACCATGATCTTGAAACAATCAGGAAAAAAGAGGGATTCCCTAATTATTATGACGAAGTTTGTGTAAAAGTAAAAAAATTTGATAGAACCTTTGTAGAAGGTGTGAAGACATACAAAGTAGTAAAAAATAAAGAAATATCGGAACATTAACCTCCAACGAGTCATTACCTAGGGTTGCTTATCAGAAATGCCAAGAAATATAAGTTCCCGATTGGATATATAGAATATTTGGAATCTATAAGAACAGCAGATCAGCATATAAAAGTTTGGAAAAAGGTATAGGGTATTTTTTTCTATTACTTAATTAGCTAAATAAGTGCAAAGAAAGCTCAGATTCTTCAGTCGTAAGCCAAAATAGGATAGGATGGAGATATTGTCATAATCTAATAGAATTTAGTATCTGTCTAAAAGACACTGGATTTTCGCTTGACAGGGGGGATTTCTTCTTGATACTGTTAACCGTTCCTGAATCAAGTCCAGGACAAGTTTTAAAACTAATTACATAGGGAGGGATAGATGACAAAGGTAGAACTCATTGATAAGATTTCATCAGGTGCAGGACTTACAAAGACAGATGCTGAAAAAGCACTCAATGCAACATTAAATGCAATCAAGGGAGCTCTGAAGAAAGGGCAAAGGGTTGCACTTGTTGGATTTGGGACTTTCTCTGTTGTTAAAAGGAAGGCAAGAAAGGGTCGTAATCCAAGGACAGGAGAAGAGCTAAAGATTCCTGCCACAAAGGTTCCAAAGTTTACAGCAGGTAAGGCATTAAAAGAAGCAGTAAGGTAGAGGTTGATGGGGAAATCATAACAGCAAGTGGACCATCTGCTGCAAGAAAGTTTGGTGAGAAGATAGTAGAGGCATTGGCTCGGTTAAAATCATGATACCTACAATGCTCCTATTCTTTAATCTATCCTTTAAAAAGGATATCTCTTTTGTGGCTTGTTATTCTTTAAAACTATTGCGATTGCCTTCTTAGTATCACCAACAAGACCATATCCTTTCCTCTGGTTATAAGTAAAAAGATTTCTTTTTAATCTATCTGACATTCAAAGTAAATAAATATATCAAATTCAGTTATATTTAGAATTGTTATATTATTTAAGAGGGTTTTGATAATCAATGATTAGCATAGGCACATGTTCATGGACAGAAAAGACCCTGATTCGAAGTGGAGAATTCTATCCAAAAGATATCAGGACAGCAGAGGGAAGGTTGAGGTATAGGCATGCAAAAACTACCTATGTCATGTTCAACAACTGCCATGGAGGATTTGCAATAAAGAACGCCCTGAGATTAAGGGAATTGATGAAGGGCGAAAAGGATACATTAGAGATGCCTAAAGAGGGAGATATTCAATTATGAAGATAGGAGTGCTTTCTGATACTCATTCTAAGAGTATATCTCCTAATTTAATAGAAAGACTTAGCCCATTTAATTCATAAATTTATGAATTAAGTGGGTTAACTACAACCTTACTGTTATACCTTTAGACTTCAGATACTCCTTTGCTTCTCTAATCGAATACTCCCTGTAGTGAAATATAGATGCAGCGAGGACTGCATCTGCTTTTCCGTATTCAAGTGCTTCATATAAATGCTCAAGATTCCCTGCACCACCTGAGGCAATAACAGGAATTCTTACAGCCTCAGATACAGCCCTTGTAAGCTCAATATCATATCCATCTTTAGTCCCATCCTTATCCATACTTGTAAGCATTATCTCACCAGCTCCAAGTTCTTCCATCTTTTTTGCCCATTTAATAGCATCTATGAGTTTCATCTTTCTTCCACCATGGGTTGAGATTGCCCATGTCAATCTTTCATTCCCTGAAAGTTCTAAGAGAACGTCTTTTAAATCTTTATCATCAAACCATTTTTCACCAGTGGCATCAGACAAGTTATCAGATACCCTCTTTGCATCAATCGCCACTACGATACACTGTGTACCAAACTTTTCTGCTGCCCTGCTTATAAAATAAGGGTCTTTTACTGCTGCTGTATTAATTGAGACTTTATCACATCCTGCTTTAAGAAGGTCCCTTATATCATCAATAGTTCTTATACCTCCTCCTACAGTAAGGGGCATAAAGACTTCTTCAGCAGTCTTCATTACAACGTCCAGGATTATCTTTCTCTTTTCATGGGAAGCGGTTATATCAAGGAATATCAACTCATCAGCTTCCTGTTCATCATAGAACTTTGCATTCTCAACAGGGTCTCCAGCATCCCTTAAGTTGACAAAGCTTACTCCTTTAACAACACGCCCATTTTTAACATCAAGACAGGGGATTATTCTCTTAGCAAACATTTTAATTATTCTTTACGATCTTAATCGCCTCTTTGAGGTCAAGTGTCCCCTCATAAATCGCCTTCCCGGTTATTACTCCCCAGAGACCTTTTATCTCCATCAGTTTTTTTATGTCCTCTATAGTTGAAACCCCACCAGCAGCAATTACTGGTAACTTCACGCTCTCAACAATCTTTCTTATTGCATTGATATTCGGACCTGAAAGCGTCCCATCCTTAGAAATATCTGTATATACAAATCCAGCAATGCCTTCAATCTCCAAACGCCTTGCCAGTTCCACTGCGTTAACTGTTGTGATTTCTTGCCACCCTTTTATAGCTAACATTCCATCCTTTGCATCAATCCCGACCAATATCCTACCGGGATATTTATTGCATGAAGAATGTATAAATTCAGGATCCTCTACTGCTGCTGTTCCTACTATTATCCTATCTATACCTATTTCAAGGATTTTATTAATATTATCTATTGTCCTTATGCCACCTCCTATCTGTATCGGTATATTCACTGCCTCTCTTATCTTTTTTATTACTTCAAGGTTTTTTTGACTTCCTGTAAAGGCCCCATCAAGGTCAACTATATGAAGCAGTTCAGCTCCACAATACTCCCACCTTTTTGCAGTACCTACAGGGTCATTTGAATATCTTGTTACAGCATCTCTCCTGCCCTGAAAAAGCCTGACACACTGACCATCTTTCAAATCTATTGCTGGAATTACAATCATACATTAATATAATAGCTTAGATAGGGAAGGCTGTCTATATTAATGGCTTAAGGGGTAACTATTGATTCCTGTATCTATAGTGATTGTAACAAAGGATGAGGAATTGAATATTCAGGACACCCTCGATAGTGTAAAGTATTTTTCAGAGATAATCGTGGTCGATTCCTTCAGTTCTGACCATACTGTTGATATCTGTAAAAAATATACTGACAAGGTATTTCAGGAAGAATGGGAAGGATATGCAAATCAGAAACAGAAGGGAATTGACAGGGCATCTCTGCCCTGGGTTCTGATAATTGATGCTGATGAGAGGTTGACACCCGAGCTTTGTAAAGAGATATCTTCCGCTATCGAGAATAAAAAATATGATGGTTTTTATATACCAAGAAAGAATTTCTTTCTCGGAAAATGGATAAGACATGGAGGTTGGTGGCCAGACTATACCCTGAGGCTTTTTAGAAAAGACATGGCATTTATGCAGAAGAGAGAGGTTCATGAAAAGGTAATAGTCAGAGGTACTACAGGCTATCTGAAAAACCCTATGGAGCACTATACTTCAAGGTCTATATCTGAGTTCATATCAAAATTAGAAAATTACTCAACTCTGTCAGCAAAAGAAATGTCACAAAGAAACTTTAAGCCAGGTATTCTTTCACTTACTATCAGACCCTTTTATACATTTTTTAATATGTTTTTTATAAAGAGAGGCTTTCTTGACGGTAGATATGGATTGATACTATCCCTTCTTTATAGTTATTATACTTTCTCAAAATATTCCAAGATATGGGAGAGTAAGATTAAGGAAAGGAGTATGTTATGCATATAGGAGTAATTGGTACAGGATATGTCGGACTTGTAACAGGTGCATGCTTCGCAGAGTTTGGTGTTTTTGTTACATGTGTTGATAAAGATAAGAAAAAGATAAAATCTCTGAAACAGGGGCATGTTCCTTTTTATGAACCAGGTCTTGAGGAGCTTGTACAGAGAAATATGAAGGAAGGGAGGCTGATGTTCACAACTGATATTGCTGAGGCTGTTAAGTCATCTCTTGTTTTATTCATTGCTGTTGGCACACCTCCAAGAGGGGATGGTTCTGCAGATCTGAGTTACATAGAAGAAGTAGCAAAGGAAATAGCTAAAAATTTAAATGAATATAAGGTGATAGTTACTAAGAGTACTGTGCCTGTTGGAACAGGGGAAAAGATAAAGAAGATTGTCTCAAAACATCTCAATAAGGAGGTTGATTTTGATATAGTCTCAAATCCTGAGTTCCTCAGGGAAGGTTCTGCAATAGAAGACTTCATGAGACCTAACAGGGTAGTAATAGGTGCAGATAGCCAACAGGCTATAGCTATAATGAAAGACTTGTATAAACCGCTTTATCTTATTGAGACACCATTCGTAATCACAAATATAGAGACTGCGGAACTTATAAAGTATGCCTCTAATTCCTTCCTCGCAACAAAGATTTCTTTTATCAATGAGATCGCAAACCTCTGTGAAAAAGTAGGGGCTGATGTCCATATGGTGGCAAAGGGAATGGGACTTGATCAGAGGATAGGTCCAAAATTTTTGCATCCAGGTCCTGGCTATGGTGGCTCATGTCTTCCAAAGGATACAAAAGCACTTTTAAAGATGGCTGAGGAACATGATGTAGAGCTTGGAATCGTCCATGCAGCAGTCATGGCTAACGAAAGACAGAGGGAGTCAATGTTCAAAAAGGTTAAGGATGCTTTAGGAAGGTTAAAAGGTAAGACTATCGCAATCCTCGGTCTTTCATTCAAACCCAATACAGATGACATTCGTGATGCACCATCTATATATATAATCAGAAAGTTGCTTAAAGAAGGGGCAAAGATCAGGGCTTTTGACCCTGTTTTCAAGAGTAAAGAGCTTTTCATAAATAGTATGGGGCTACTTGGTGAGGGTTCTGCAATCTCTGCTTCAGGTTATAAGCTGATAAAGTTCTGCAAAGACCCTTATGAAGCTGCTGAAGGGGCTAATGCACTTGTTATTATGACAGAGTGGAACCAGTTCAGGAACCTTGAGCTCGAAAGACTGAAAAGGTTACTTTCAGAACCATTTTTCTTTGACTTAAGAAACATATATGTGCCACAGAAACTGAAAAAGATGGGATACAAATATTTCTGCGTGGGAAGAAACTTGAGTAATTCAGCTATTCAAGATTATAACAAAGCCAAAATCCCCTGATGAAAGGGCAATAGTTGATCAGATCTATTTATGTTAAAATAATTAATGAAGATAGTATGCCAGAATAGAAAGGCATATCGTGATTATCATATAGAGGAGACATATGAAGCAGGAATCGCGCTTTTAGGCACAGAAGTAAAATCTCTAAGGGAAGGCAAGGCTAATCTTAGAGATAGTTATGTTATTATTAAAAACAATGAGGTCTTTCTCATCAATTGTCATATAGGGCATTATAGTCATGCAAATATAATGAACCATGAACCTTTGAGAACTCGAAAACTCCTTCTGCACAGAAAAGAGATTGAGAGATTGAGGGGAAAGACAGCAGTGAGGGGTTTTACCCTTATACCATTAAAGATATATTTCAAAGGTTCATTTGCAAAACTGGAGATAGGACTTGCTAAGGGTAAAAGGCTCTTTGAGAAAAGAGAAGCTATAAAAGAAAAAGAGGCGATGAGAGAGATAGAGAGGGGGCGAAAGGGCTCGACGGAGGTTATGAAGCTCAGGAAGCATGTCGTGGCTCCGTCACCACGTAAAAAGGCGGAGACAAACACAAACGCCAATAACGAACTGGCACTCGCTGCTTAAGTAAAGCAGCACACTACTTCAAGATCGCCTGTGTCTTGAAGATAGTGTCGGTCAGCAGGCTGGCTTTAAGGTCTTTCTCCTGTCCTTAAGGCGAGAAATAAGGAGATTGGATAATGAAAAGCCCTTCTGCTGGCGTTTCATTATCCGAGATAAAAAAGCAGAATAAACATGTAGAAACCTGGGTGGTCATGCTTTCGGACGCGGGTTCAATTCCCGCCGCCTCCACCATTATAAAAAAATCACGCCTGTATACCCAAAATAAGTTTTAAAAAAGCTCTTTTAGTTTTTTCACACACCTCTTCACCCCTTTTTTAGCCCACTTAATTCATAAATTTATGGGTAATTGGCAGATACAGTATTCTCGCTCATTCTCAGCTCGATTAAGATCGATCCTCCGAGGTAAATTCTTTCTTCGAAAGAATTTAAATCCGCTCAAATACCACATCTGCCAAAGATTTTATGAATAATATGGGTTAGAGAAGAAAAGATAATATAAATAGTAAATAATTCTTAGGTGGATAAATATAATGTAAATTCCTTTTATTGAAACAATGAATTCCATAATATATCCCCTCCATTAAGATGGGATTAAGGGTGTGTTATAGATGTAATCTTTTTTAAAATATTTACCCTGTTTTATCAGGTATTGACTTTTATTAGTCATTTGGTAAAAATATCTTTGTTTTACAGGTGATGAAAACTTAATAGGGAATCCTGTGAGATTCAGGAGCGGTCCCGCCGCTGTAACCCTGCTCTTCTCTTTAAGAAAGAGAAGGGAACTCTTTTAGCAGTTTTGTACCACTGTCCTGTATATAATCGGGATGGGAAGGTCGCTAAAAGGGCGGGGAAGCCAGAAGACCTGCCTGTAAAAGAGTATTAAGCTTTTACATAATAGCCAAGAGCTTCTAAAACCTTCTCGCGGAGGAAGGTGGGGATGAAGTAAATCAGGGTGCAATCCTCAGGACACTGAAAGTTCTGAGGATTTTTTATTTTGTCGATATCAAGATGTTATCTCGATTAAAGGGATTATTTATCTTTCATTGCAAAACTCTCTTTCAAAGTAGGGGCAATCTCAAGTCTTGCTCTGAAAATGCTCCATCATCTCATAAGACGAGATTGCTTCGCCCCGAAAGGTCAGGGCTCGCAATAACTTTTATAATATTGAATCTTATATCTTTACTATTTACTCCTACTTTGGCTGGAGAACCACCCATACGTATAGTCTCTCTTGCCCCTAATATGACAGAAATCCTCTTTGAGCTTGGTCTTGGAGACAGGATAGTAGGCGTTACTAATTTTTGTGATTACCCTGATGAGGCAAAGAAAAAGAAGAAAGTAGGTGGTATGTATAATCCATCGCTTGAGTCAATCATTTCTTTAAAACCAGATCTTGTAGTCATGACTACAGATGGAAACATAAAAGAATTTGAGGAAAGACTGCGTGCATTGAATATAAAGACTTATGTATTCAAAGTTAAAAGGCTCCATGAACTTCCTAAGGGTATTAGAGATTTAGGTGAAGCACTTGGTGTAAAGGAAAGAGCAGAGAGTCTCGCAAGAAAAATAGAGATAGGTTTCAAACAAAGGGATGTGGTGATTAATAAAAAAAGGGTTCTTTTTATTATCTGGCCTGAGCCTTTAATAGTTGCAGGAAGGGATACTGCAATAGATGATGCAATCAAACTGCTTGGTTGTGAAAATATAGTAAAGACTCATACTTCTTATCCTAAATATTCTGTAGAAGAGATCATTCTTCAGTCTCCAGATGTAATATTCTTTGGAAGTGGGAAAACAAGCATGAAGATGTCATCAAAATCCATTTTGAAAAGAATTTCAGATGTTCATTCAGTGAAAGATATCAAAGTATGTTATGTCAGCGACAGCATCTACAGGCTCGGACCAAGGATAATCAATGGTATCAATGAGATGGCACAATGTCTAAAATAAGAATTCTGATTATGATCATAACCCTTACATCTGTTGTAGCTGTTTCTCTTTTTATTTCTCCAAATCTTTTAAATCCATTTAATATGGATAATATAGAGAGAAAAATATTGTTTAACATAAGGTTTCCCCGGGTAGTCAATGCATTTTTTATGGGTATGGCACTTGGCGTCTCAGGTGCTGTTCTTCAAGGTATATTAAGAAACCCTCTTGCTGACCCATATATACTCGGTATCTCGAGTGGTGCATCTCTGTCAGCAGCTTGGGTGATCTTATCAGGGTCATATATATTTGGGAAATTTACTATACCTCTTACTGCATTTGTTGGTGCATTATTCGTTAGTATATTAGTAGGCTTTTTGGGTTATAAACACAGAGGTCTCTGGCCTGAGAGACTCCTCCTTGCAGGAATAGGACTTAGTTTCCTCTTTCATTCAATCCTTGTGCTACTCATGAGTATTTCTACCAATGAACAGGCCGGAAGAATAATGTTCTGGATCTATGGCGACCTCTCAACTGCAGATTGGTCATTAATCCCTTATGCTTTGGCATTCATCATGTCTGGCATATTTATTTCAATCTCAAAAGCAAAGGCACTTAATGCCCTTATATTAGGTGATGAATTTGCCCACAGTCTCGGATTCTCACCCCATAAAGAAAGATTAATTTTATTTATCTCAATCTCTCTTATGACAGCAGCTTCTGTTTCACTCGGAGGAATTATTGGTTTTATAGGTCTTCTGATCCCCCATATAATGAGAATTCTTATAGGAGCTGATAACAGATTTTTATTACCTGCATCAGCAATTGGTGGTGGAACACTATTATGTATCGCAGACCTGATTGGGAAATCTGTTTTATCTCCTGTTGAAATCCCATCAGGAATCGTTACTGCAATAATAGGTTCTCCGTATTTTTTATATCTATTAGGAAGAAGAGATGTGCTCAGTGCATAAAAACACTATTCTTGAATTCAATAGAGTAATGTTTTCCTATGAAAAAAACAAGAAATTTATAAATGACCTTTCTTTTTATATATATGACTCTGAGTTTATCGGTCTATTAGGTGCAAATGGCTCTGGAAAATCTACAATACTCAAGCTTGCAAGTGGGATTATTAAACCTTCCTACGGCTTAATAAGGCTATGGGGGAAACCCCTTCAATCATTCAGGCACAAAGATAGGGCAAAGTTGTTGAGTTACCTTCCTCAGTTCTTCGATATAAATATCCCTTTCAGAGTGCGAGAACTTGTGAATATGGGACTTTATCCTTATGACATAATTCCTGATATGACTGTTTATGAAGCATTAGAAATGGTTGGGCTCGCAGGGAAATCAGAATCATATATAAAGGACCTTAGCGGTGGAGAAAAGAGAAGGGCATTTATTGCAATGACCCTTCTTCAGGGTGCAGGGCTTCTGCTCTTGGATGAGCCCCTTGCAAACCTTGATATTAAATATCAATTTGAAATAGTCAGTTTACTCAAGGGATTAAAAGAAAAGAGAAACATATCGATTCTGATGGCACTTCATGACATAAATATGGCACTCCAGTTTGAGAAGGTGATACTCATTAAAAACGGGAAAATATTAGGAATGGGTAATCCTTTTGAAGTATTGACAAGAGACTCCCTTACAGATGCATTCGATGTAGCTTTAGAGGCTGAGAACCTTTATCCTTTTACTTTTATACGAAATGCAACAGTAAAAATGTAACATAGGTGAACAGTAATTCAGTATCAGATGGACGGTAAAAAGATAATCTTTATTACAGGTGGAGCGCGAAGCGGAAAGAGCAGATTTGCATTAAAGTTAGCCAGTGCAATCTCCTCAATACGGAAGGCTTATATTGCCACTGCAGAGGCTCTTGATGGAGAGATGAAAGAGAGGATAGAAGATCATAAACGACAGAGAGGTGACGAGTGGGTTACATACGAAGAGCCATTAAGTATTGCTAATGTTCTTGAAGAGATAGAAGGCAGATATAGTGTTATATTGATTGATTGCCTTACATTGTGGCTATCGAATTTAATGCACGCTGGTTTGAATATCGAAATTGAAATTGAACATTTCATCTCGTCACTCGTCACTTGTCACTCGTCACCGATATACATTGTCTCTAACGAAGTAGGAATGGGAATTGTTCCAGAAAATGAAATGGCGAGGAGATTCAGAGATATGGCAGGTTTTCTAAATCAAAAGATAGCCGAGGTAGCAGATGAGGTTTATATGGTAGTTGCAGGCATTCCAGTAAAAATAAAAGATAAAGGAGAAATATGATATCCAAGACAATTAAAAAGATAATGCCTGTTAAATCTGAGTTTGCTGAAAGTGCACAAAAGCGCCTTGATAGTCTCACAAAACCACAGGGTAGTCTTGGAAGACTGGAGGAGTTCGCAAGAAGAATTATTGCTATTACAGAAAATACCATGCCCGAACTCGATAAAAAAGTTATCTTTACGTTTGCAGGTGACCATGGTGTTGCAGAAGAAGGGGTTTCTGCATACCCCACGGAAGTTACAAGACAGATGGTATTCAATTTTCTAAGAGGAGGAGCAGGGATAAATGTGCTTGCAAGACATGCAGGTGCTGAAGTTGTGGTGGTTGACATAGGGGTTGATTATGATTTTGACCCCTCTTTATCCCCCCTTACTAAGGGTGGAATTAAAGGGGAGTATGAGGGATTATTCATTTCAAAAAAGGTCAGCATGGGTACAAAAAATATGCGAAAAGGATCTGCCATGACAAAGCATGAAGCGGTAAGATGCATCGATGTGGGGATAGAGCTTGCTACAGAGTATTCAAAAAAAGGCTATAAGCTTTTCGGAACAGGGGACATGGGTATTGCAAATACAACACCTTCTTCTGCCATAGCAGCGGTGTTAACAGGTAAACCTGTATCTGAAGTAACAGGTAAAGGTACTGGTATCAGTGACGAGGTATTAAGAAGAAAGATAGATGTTATAGAACAAGCAATCTCTTTCAATAAACCAGATCCTTCAGACCCTCTGGATGTCCTTTCAAAAGTAGGTGGTACAGAGATTGGGGGAATTGCTGGATTGATTATTGGCTCAGCAGCAAACAGAATCCCTGTTGTTATAGATGGTTTTATATCGACTGCAGGAGCATTGATAGCATATTGTCTTGAACCAAAAGTAAAAGATTATATGTTTGCAGCTCATAATTCAGTAGAGATTGGACATAAGGCTATGCTTGAAAAGATTGGTCTTAAACCCATCCTTGACCTTGACCTAAGATTAGGTGAAGGAACTGGTGCAGCCCTTGCAATGCTTATTATTGAGGCAGGACTGAAGATTTATAAAGAGATGGCAACATTTGATGAGGCAGGTGTAACAAAAAAAATTCAAAATTCAAAATTCAAAATTAAATGAAAAGACTATTGTTTTCATTTCAATTTCTGACAATCATTCCTTTAAGGGTAAAGGAACATATTTCTGAAGAAGAGATAGGGATAAGCCCTGCATTCTTTCCTTTAGTAGGAGTCTTTCAAGGAGGCTTACTTGTTATATCTGCTATTCTTTTAAGAAAAGTCTTTTCTCTCGAACTCACAAATGGACTGCTTATCCTTTTACTTGTGCTGATTAATGGTGGCTTCCACCTTGACGGACTTGCAGATACATTTGATGCCATTGCTGCACGTGGAGATAAAGAAAAGAAATTATCAATCATGAAAGACAGCACAATAGGTCCTGTAGGAGTAATTGCTATAGTCTTTACGCTTCTCCTGAAATTCCTTTCCCTCAATAATCTTTCTTTTTTCCCACCTTTTATCTTTTACTCATCTATATTCTTAATGCCCGTTATATCAAAATGGGTGATAGTAACATCAATGTTCTATGGCAAGCCTGCAAGAGAAGACGGACTTGGAAAGATCTTCATGAAAAATGTCAAACCAAGCACACTTATTCTTTCATCTACTGTAATAATCCTGTCTTTTATATTAGTTGTGGCTATCCAAATACTTCTTTATAAGGAACATTCTCTTAAATCATTTTTATTATTTCTTACTGTAATCTTAGCTTTATTTTACTTACTCAGTCTTATATCAGTGAGATTCTGTAATAAAGCATTCGGTGGTCTAACTGGTGATACATTAGGTACGATAAGCGAAATCGCAGAGTTAGTTTTTTTATTAACAGTAATAATATGGTCTCAATTCATTACTTGAGAAAGGGGGTGATAAAAATAATAGCCAGTCCGGGCTGGATGTCAGGGAAGAGAGGTGAAAATCCTCCGCTGCCCCGCAGCCGTGAAGGGAACGAAAACCTTAAATGCAGGGATTAGTTAATAGGGATTAGTGAGTTAGAAAAAGCCTTTTTCACTGCTTTAATAGCCACTGTTATGGGTAATACCATGATGGGAAGGCAGGTGAGTAGATAGCCCGAAGCCGGAAGACCTATCCAGACCAAAAAGCTAAAAGTTCAAAGTTGAAAGTTCAAAGTCTAAAACCAAGAACTGTAAAACTTGGACAAACACTCTAAAAATATTTTCTCGAGGGAGGAAGAAATGAAAAAAAGTCATCAGTTTTCAAAACTCATTATTTACATTTTATTACTTTTCACTTATTACTTCTCACTTATCACTAACTCATCTGCAGAAGAAAAGGTTTCATTAGAAGAGGTTATTGTAACCGCCACGAGATATGAAGAAAAGATCACAAATATCCCTGCAAATGTCACAGTCATATCTGAAAAAGACATACTGAGCTCACCTGCTCAAAATATCCCGGACCTTTTAAGAATCGGGGCAGGTATTCATGTAAACGATATAACAGGGAATCGTAGAAACTTCACTGTTGATTTACGCGGTTTTGGTGAAACATCTCCACTCAACTTATTAGTATTAGTTGATGGAAGACGAGTTAACCAACCTGATCTTAGTGGAGTTGATTGGACCCAAATCCCTCTCGAAAGAGTTGAGAAAATAGAGATTATAAGAGGTGGAAGAGGGAGCGTGCTTTATGGTGACAACGCAACAGGGGGTGTTATCAATATCATTACAAAAGAGGGAGAAAAATTTGGTATAGGAGGAGAGATCTCTGCAGGAAGTTATGGTACATTTAAAAGTGATGCTTTTATCAGTGGTAAAGTAAAAGACTTATCTTTCTATATTTCTGGACGTTATCTAAATTCAGACGGATATAGAGATAATAGTAATACTGAAGCAAAAGACGCCGGGTTAAATCTAAATTACTATGTAAAAGATTTTATTAGATTAAATTTCAGCACTGGATACCACAAAGATAAAACAGGACTTCCTGGGGCACTAAAAGAGAGTGATTTTGGAGCAGGTCTTTCAAGAACTCATTCTTTATATCCAGAAGACTTTGCAGAGGTTGAAGATTATTATTTCAAGTTCTGTCCAGAGGTTTTTTTTCTTGATGATAGTGTATTGAAAATTGATACATCTTTCAGGAAAAGGGGTTGGTTATCATTCTCTTCTGGAGATTGGGGTAATTTTTTAGGTGATAGTGAGATTGACACACTGGCATTGTCTCCAAGGGTTCTTTTGAAAAACTCATTGGAGAAGTTAAAAAACAGTTTTATTCTTGGCTTTGATTATGAGAAATCAGATAACAATATTGTAAATAAATCTGTTTTTTTCGGGTTTACTTCTAAAGGAATTTTTGACCTTAACAAAAAGAATTATGGTTATTACATACATGACGAAATCAATCTTGCTGATATCCTTCATATTTCAGCAGGCTATCGGCATGATAGAGCAGAGTTTAATTTCAGACCGAGTAACCCTGAAGAAATAGCCATGGATAATGACTTATACACTGCTGGCATAAATTATACTTTTTATAGAAAGTCTTATATCTATTTCAGTTTTTCAAGAAGCTTTCGATATCCTGTCCTTGATGAACTGTATAGCTTCTTTACAAACACAGTAAATACAGAAATAGTCTCCCAAACTTCAGATGATTATGAGTTTGGGTTAAGACATTATTTCACAGAGGATATCTATACTCATATCAATCTATTCAGAATTGATACAGAAAACGAAATCTTTTTTAACCCAATTTCTTATATAAATGAGAATTTGGATGGAATGACCCGTCGAGAAGGAATAGAGTTTTCATTCAGTGCAAAGGCATTAAGATGGTTGACTATAAAAGGAGGATATACGTTTTTGAATGCAACAATAAGAGAAGGGTCCTTTAAGGGAAAAGACATTCCCAATGTGCCAGAGCATAAAGCAGTTTTTGAGTTTATATCTTCCATTAGAAAAGGTTTTACCTTTGTTCTTAATGGTATATATGTTGGTGAACGCCCATTCGTTAGCGATTTTTCAAACGAATTTACCAACCAGAAAGGTTATTTGATAATTAACAGTAAGATAATGTACCAGTGGAGATCTCTAAATGCATTTTTAGAAATTAACAATTTGACTGATAGAAGGTATTCAGAATACGGAGTCATCGGCGGATTCCCTGCTGAAAAGGCTTTTTATCCTTCTCCAAGGATAAACTTCCTTGCTGGATTCTCAGTCAAACTATAGAAAATATGAATATTAAAAATAATATAGTACTTTCTATCATTCTTCACATAATACTGTTTGCTCTGTCTTTTTCTTTTAACCTCAGGGGGAAAGCTTGCTCTCTCCCTGAGGATTATATGGAGGTTTCTATTGTTGAAGAAATGGGAACACAATCGTTAGTAAATAGTGTTGCTTATAGCAAGGGTGTTGGCTCGCCAGAGCTTAGCCTGAGAAATATGCGATTCTTCGTACGCTCAGGGCAGACTCAGATACCTCCTGAGTCGGAAAAATCTGATCCCAGTAATGAGTATGGGTCTCAGGATGATATAAGGCGAAGGGATGACAGAGGTGAAGGGGCTCACAGTGATATATCAACTCAAAACTTATCCACTAACACCGTCACAGAGAATATTAAAGGTGATGATAATATCTCAGCAGGTCAGCGAGAAAGGATATCAGGAGATATCCTATTCAGTCAAAAAACAGGTTTTGCTGATGTCAATAAGCAACCAGAAGATGGTAGAGATTCTTTTCTCCTCAGCGCAATTAGAACTGCTATTGAGAACGCTAAAACCTATCCCTTGCTTGCACGTAAAAGAGGCATGGAGGGGACAGTCATTGTGAGTTTCAAAATAGATAGAAAAGGTCTTCCATATGATATAAAGATATTAAAAAGCTCGGGTTATAAGATACTCGATGAGGAAGTACAAAGGATGCTCAGAAAGGCTTCTCCATTCCCGGAGTTAGATGGCGAAATAGCAATCCCCATAACATTTAGACTTAAGTAATCTATCAACTGATCTCGTCTATCTTCTCAACAAGCAAATCCCTTACTCTCTTATCAAACAATAACTGTGCATGGTTCAAGGGAAAATTATGATGTTCATTATTCCACGGAATCTCTGAACTTTTAGCAGAAACTAATCCGTCACCCTTTCCATTCTTAATCTCATCGGGAAAAAATTTGTCAGGGATTACTCTATGAAAGATTTCAGGAACGGAGAAAATTTTACAGGGTTTAAGAACCCACTGATATGAAGAACCTCGCTTCAATCTTTCCCATCTCCATTTATAAAGGCTAAAAAGGGTTGGGTTTGTGCCTCCAACAGAGATATAATATATCCAACTAAGAGGTTCATCCTTCAGTGAGTTCATAAGGGGTGAGTCAGGAAGTAACTCATTGAGAGCTTTACTTTTTAAAAAATCAAGTATGTGTTTAAAAGATGATGAAAGTGTTCCTTTTTCAACATCTCTGAAAAAAGGTGCTATTAAAGAAGCAACAGGTTTTAAATAACAGGCAACCTTTGCTAAAGAACTGCCTTTATGAGGGGAAGAGATTGTTATAAGACCTCTTATTATGCTATCTTTCTTCATAAGATACCTTCTTGCGATGATTCCTCCTCTACTATGCCCTATAAGAATAATACCGGCATTTGTAAGTTTCTTTGCAATTCTTATTACTTCTTCGAGCTCTGATACCACAGAGTCTATTGGACCTGATGGTCTCTTCTGGCTCCATGTAATAACTGTATATCTCTTAATTTTGAGGTCATCATATAGTGTTTCTAAAGAATCAGGCTCTATTCCTGCTGAATAATTTTTAATTCTCTTTTTCGGCATATCCTTACAAAAACCAAAGTCTTTTGAAGAAGGCTCTTTACAAAGAATGACCTTCAAGGTAAGTCTTCCTCCAAGGATACGGGATTTTAAGGGGTCAATCCATATATTTTTGTCCATACCAATGCCATGAATAAAAATAATAGCAGGTTTGTCTTTGTCGCCTTCGTTGAAGGCAAGGTCTAAGTCCATCAAATATATCATAGAATCAAACCATGTTTAGAATACTTTGTCTAAAATAGTATATGAATATATTGTTTTATTGTTTTGGTCACTAATGATTTAGCCCATATTATTCATATTGGCAGATGCAGTGTTTGAGCGGATTTAAATTCTTTCGAAGAAAGAATTTACCT
>JBNAVX010000033.1:0-25362 GCA_049700155.1 Thermodesulfovibrionales bacterium | reverse complement strand
AAGTGGGCTAATCTGAGTAAATTTGGTAAACTTAAATACTGTTTTTGGGAGGTAAAATGGAAAGAACATTATCCATTATAAAACCAGATGGTGTAAAAAAGAATCTTATAGGTGATATTATCAAAAGATTTGAACAAAACAATCTCAGAATAGTGGCACTTAAAATGCTCAAGATTTCAAAAAAAGATGCAATGGGCTTTTATATTGTTCATAAGGATAAACCATTTTATGATAGCCTAACCAGTTTTCTTTCTGAAGGACCTATTGTTGTAATGGTAGTAGAAGGAGAAGGAGCAATATCAAAGGTCAGGGAGATTATGGGAGCAACAAACCCTAAAGATGCTGCTCCAGGAACAATCAGGGCTGACTTCGGAACAGATATAGAACACAATATTGTCCATGGTTCAGACTCAAGAGAATCAGCCTCTTATGAGATACCATTCTTCTTTTCATCTCTTGAAATCCAGTGAAAAATCGTTATTATGTAAAGATATCTGGTTACCATCTTTCATATAAAGGCATGGCATAATCTTTCTCATTCCCTCGTATCTTATAACCAATATTATTCATAAAATTCCTGTCAGATGCAGTGTTTGAGCGGATTTAAATTCCTTCGAAGAAAGAATTTACCTCGAGAATACTGCATCTGCTAGTTACTCATAAATTTATGAATTGAATGGGCTACTATTGCAAAAAGATAAAGGGAGAAGTTAGATCTCCCTTCTCCCCTTATCTTTCTTTATTATTTTGTTATAATCACTCTGTGACCTGTAAGTTGTAAAAGTATAACAACCAGTATTGCTATAATAAGCAGGGCAATGATCAGACCAAGACCATCGCTTCCGACCTTTAGCTCATCCAGCTGGAGGGCAATCTGATGAATCTGCTGGTCAGTGAGTTGATTAAGCCTTTTCTGAATCTCATCCTGTGCAAGCCCTAACTGGGCAAGTCTTTTACTGACCGCCTTTGTCTCAATTACCTTCTGAATCTTTTCAAGGTCAGAAGCCCTGTCAATGTATGAAAGCGGGACAATCTCTGATTTAACTAACCCTGCCTCTACTCTTGGAGCAATACCTATTATGAACATCGCTATAGCGAGATACCATGCAATGCATCTCATACAGGGTATCCTCATCTTCTTCACCTCCTTTCAATTTTAGCTAACCCATATAAAATTCCTGTCAGATGCAGTGTTTGAGCGGATTTAAATTCCTTCGAAGAAAGAATTTACCCCTGAGGGTCGATCTTAATCGAGCCAAGAATAAGCGAGAATACTGCATCTGCCAATTACTCATAAATTTATGAATTAAGTGGTCTAAAAGCTATAAGCTCAGAGCATATATTTTCCCCTTAGCTAATTATAGTCTTATTTATGTATTCTTTTCTTGAATATTTTCCAAAAGAAGTAAGTATTTCATAAGGAATAGTTCCAGCTTTATCAGCAAGTTCATAAGCTGTTATCAATTCTTTACCCTGCTGACCGAGTAAAACTACCTCATCTCCCTCCTCCGCGTCTTTAACATCTGTCAGGTCAATCATGGTAAGATCCATGCACACCCTTCCCACGACAGGAACACGCATACCTCTTACAAGCACCTCTGCATTATTAGAAAAAAGTCTGCTATAACCATCAGCATAACCAACAGGAAGTACACCTATTATACTCTGTCTTTTAGTTATAAATGTCCTCCCATAACTTATGGGGAAACCAGAAGGGAGATTTCTTATGGATAGAATCTCTGTCTTTATCCTCATAGCAGGTATTAAATTTAGTTCTGAGTTCTGAGTTCCGAGTTCTGAGTTCGACTCTGAATCCCGAATCCTGCACTCTGCATTTTTATCAAGTGGTGAATATCCATAAAGCATTATTCCGGGTCTAACAGCATCAAGATGGGATTCTCTAAAAGTAAGTATGGCTGCACTGTTTGCTATGTGAGAGAATACTTTTTTATTCAGCTTTTTGAAGAGAGCCTCTCTTATTTTATTAAATCTTTCAAGTTGGGTATATGCATATGATCTATCTTGAAGGTCAGCATCTGAAAAGTGACTCATTATTCCAGTTATTTCTAATCCTTCCATATCTGAAATTTTAAATATATTATCAATTATACTATCGCCACACAGTCCAACTCTACCCATTCCTGTATCAACTTTTATATGGACATTAATCTTTCTACTTTTTTCCATAGCCTTCTGTGATATGGCTGATGCAGTCTTTAAATCGTGAATAACAGGAGTAAGGTTAAAAGCAAAAAAATCCTCAATATCCTTGCGATCAAATAATACTATAATTGGTACATTAATGCCTGCTTTACGGAGTTGAATTGCCTCACTGATGAATGCTACTGCAAGACAGGAAACCCCTTCCTGGATTAATCTTTTGGAGACCTCTACAGCTCCATGACCATAAGCGTCTGCTTTTACAACAGCTATCACCTGTTGTTTTTTTGCAACACTTTTGAGGATTTTGAGATTATGTGCTATTGCATCGAGATCAACCTCTGCAATAGCTCCCCTATTCACTTTCTTTCTTCTCTGACCCTTCTTTTTTATCTATCTCTTCTTTTTTGGACTCTTTTTTCGGAGTTACATCTATTTCGTCAGGCTCTGACATACCTTTCCTGAAATTTCTGATCGCCTGTCCTATCCCTTTACCAAGCTCTGGTAATCTCGTTGCACCAAAAAGGACAAGGACTATTATCATGACGATAATCAGCTCCTGCATCCCTAAACCAAACATATTTCCTCCTCTCTTTAAAGAAGTTATTGTTAGCAAAAACTACATATGCTGAACCTTTAATGCCTCTCTATAGTCCTCAATTGTATTTATATTAACAAAAGACATTCCAGATGGGTCTATCTTTCTCACTTCTTCCTCAGTTATATAAAGTACTTTAAGTTTTTTAATAAAATCCCTGAGACTCCTGTTAGAAGTTTTAATCGTCTCTTCCATAGTTTTTATAACCTTTTTTGAATAGATTCCTAAAAGGGGCTGAGATTTTCCATTGAAAACAGGGATTGCAGCATCATATCCGTTCTTTCGTGGTGTGTAATGTGTAATGTTTGACACATTTCCCATATCTTTCGACCACTCATCTACAATATATCTTATAAGCTCTAATTTAATAAAAGGCATATCACAGGGAGTTACAAATATATCCTCTTCTCTCAGGGCTATAAGTGCTGAAAGTATACCTGCCATTGGTCCTTTATATTTAAAGATATCTCCGATCATAGGTAAACCGAGATGAAAATATAACCAGGGATTATTTGTGCTTATAATTATATGATTAAATATCGCTTTAAGTGTCTCGATATTTGTGTCAATTATCCTTTTCCCCCCTATCTCAAGAAAACCTTTAATTATAGGTATTCTCTTATTTTCTCCACCTGCCAATATTAAAGCCTTCATTTCATCCTTCAAATGTTAAAGTTATTTTTTATAGTTTATTAAAAATTCATATTTAATACAAGGAAAATGGTTTTTAAAAATTTTGCAATATGATGTTTTCTCTTGCTCAATTATGTTATTTATGATATTTTATCTTTATAATAAAGAATTCATTTTAATGGAGGTGCTCATTCGGGGTTATTCCTGCCCTGTTAGTGATAAGTGGAAATGTTGATCCCGCAAATTAGATCTTTTGGGAGCCTGCGTAAAGAGTACGGTGTGCATGTCTTCTCTTCTAAAGGAAGAAAGCCTGAAGTCTCTTTCAGGGCACCCACCTGTTTTACAGGCGGATCTAATTCTCCCCTTACACGGCAGGGCGGGGTTTCTGTTTTGTGGCTGGTTCTAATGAGTATTCTTAGGAGGATTATAAATAATTTTTCTATGATAGAGAGCAAAGGGAAGTTTACCTTTTCTGAACAATTCTTTTCTGACAAGATTATATATTTGTTACCTCCAGAAACTATACTCACTCCATAACCAGGCCACAGAACTGACTTTCTACAAGGCTTTACGCCCATGAATGAACTCTTCCATGGTTAGAAAAATGTATATTTTGATGCCCGGGCTTATGGGAATTTAAGAAAGGTGGTGTTCTGAGTATGACTAATACAGTATATATATTAATTGCTGTATTTGCAGGTATTATTGTCGGAGCAGGATTGAGCCTGATCTACCTGTCAAACCTGAGGAAGAAAGAAACCGCTTTTAGGGCAGAGATAGAAAAAGAAAAAACAAGAGTTATTGAAGAAACACAAAAAGAGGCTGAAAAGATTAAGAAAGAGGCTCTCCTTGAAGCAAAGGATGTCGTTTATCAAGCGAAGTCAGAAGCAGAAAAAGAACTAAGGGAAAGACGGTCTGAACTTAACCATCTTGAGAGAAGATTACGACAGAAAGAAGAGGTCCTTGAGAAGAGATTCGATCAACTTGAAAAGAGAGAACATGAACTCTCAAGAAGAGAAAAGGACTATACCTCGAAGGAACGGACTATTCAGGAAAAAGAAAACCATTACAACCAGCTGATAAAAGAACAGGTGCAGGTACTCGAAAAACTGTCAGGATTCAGTTCAGAAGAAGCTAAACAGGAACTCTTAAGAAGGATAGAGGAAGAAACAAAATTTGAGGCTGCCAGACTTATTAAAAAGATAGAAGATGAAGCAAAAGAAACCGCTGAGAAAAAGGCAAAAGATATAATAGGACTTGCTATCCAGAGATATTCAAGTGAATATGTAGTTGATGCCACTGTAACAGCAGTACCGCTACCAAGCGATGAAATGAAGGGAAGGATAATAGGGCGTGAAGGAAGAAACATAAGAGCACTTGAGGCAGCTACAGGAGTTGACCTGATTGTTGATGATACACCAGAGATAGTAACACTCTCAGCCTTTGACCCTGTAAGACGTGAGATTGCAAGGCTTTCCCTCGAAAGACTCATTAATGACGGTAGGATACACCCATCAAGAATAGAAGAGGTCGTAGAAAAAGTTAGGAAAGAGGTGGAAGCACATATCAGGGATGAAGGGGAAAAGGCTGTTTTTGACCTCGGGCTTTCTGGAATACATCCTGAATTGATAAAGCTTTTAGGAAGACTTAAATACAGGTCATCGTATGGGCAGAATGTCTTACAACATTCAAGGGAAGTTGCATATCTTGCAGGTGTTATGGCTGGAGAACTCGGAGTGGATATAAAACTCGCAAAAAGGGCTGGCATCCTTCACGACATCGGAAAATCAGTAGACCATGAGGTAGAAGGTTCACACCAGGAGATTGGTGCAAATATATGCAAAAAATATGGAGAAAACTCAAAAGTAATAAATGCGATATTAGTCCATCATGGAGAAGGTGACCCATTGAGTGTTGAAGCTGCTCTCGTTGCTGCTGCTGATGCTTTATCCGCTGCTCGACCTGGTGTTAGAAAAGAAAGTATAGAGAGTTATCTTAAACGCCTTGAAAAACTTGAGCAGATGGCTCTATCTTTCAAGGGTGTGGAGAAATGTTATGCAATCCAGGCAGGGAGAGAATTAAGGATAATCGTAAAGCCAGAGGAAGCGAGTGATGAAATCGCCTCGATCATATCAAGAGACCTTGCCAGGAAAATTGAGTCTGAGATGACCTACCCTGGTCAGATAAAGGTTACAGTTATTAGAGAGTCAAGATATGTGGAGTATGCTAAATAATCACATGTTACAAGTAACAGTCAATGAGCTTATTCTTTCAGTTAGCTTATTAATTGTAAACTTTCATATGTCACCATGAAAGTACTTTTTATTGGTGATATCGTCGGTAAAGTTGGAAGGGTAACAACTAAGGCTTTACTACCTAATATTGTTGACAGATTCAAGATAGATTTAGTAATCGCAAATGGTGAGAATGCAGCAGGTGGCTTCGGTATAACAGAAAAGATCGTAACTGAAATCTTAAGCTATGGCGTCCATATTATTACCACTGGTAATCATGTCTGGGATAAAAAGGAGTTTATTTCTCAGATCTCAAAAGAGGATAGAACTCTCAGACCTTTAAACTATCCACCAGGAGTTCCTGGTTTTGGAAGTATTATTTATTCCCTCCCCAACAGTATAAAGGTTGCTGTGATTAATGTTTCAGGAAGGGTCTTTATGTCAAATATAGATTGTCCTTTCAGAACAGGAGAAGAAGAAGTCAAAAAAATAAGTAAAGAAACGAGAATAATCATCATAGACTTTCATGCAGAAACTACCTCTGAAAAGATAGCTTTTGGCTATTTTATGGATGGTAAAGTAAGTGCTGTGATAGGAACTCATACCCATGTCCAGACTGCTGATGAAAAGATATTATCAGGAGGGACAGCTTATATTACAGATGTCGGGATGACAGGTCCTTATCATTCTGTAATTGGTATAGAAAAAGAACTTGTGATAAACAGATTTTTAACAAACATGCCTGTCAGGTTCGAGACAGCAAAAGGCGAAGGGATCTTATCTGCTGTCGTTATAGAGATTGATGAGAAGACAGGGAAGGCTTCAGCAATCCAGAGGCTTCAACTCAAATATCCATAACCCTTTCTTGACAAACAAATCAAACTCCGATAAATTAAACCAGATAATGCATTTCCTGGGTTAATCAAACTTTACAGAAGGATTAGAAATGCTACATGCAAAAGTAACATATACAAATGGTCTTCAATTTATTGGTGAGGCATCATCAGGTCATGCTATAGTGATGGATGGAGACCCCTCAGTCGGGGGACGCAATTCTGGATTGAGACCGATGGAACTTCTTCTTGTTGGTTTAGGTGGTTGCACAGGGATGGATGTCATCTCTCTCATGAGAAAGAAACAGCAGGATGTTACAGGTCTTGAGATAAATATTGATGGACAGAAATCAGAAAACTACCCGAAAAAATTTACTGATATTAATATAGAGTTTATTGTAAAAGGTAAGAATATCTCTGAAGATGCACTGAAAAGGTCAATTGAACTCTCAATGACCAAATATTGCTCTGTAAAAGCCTCGCTGGAAGGTTCTGCTAAGATAAATTACTCTTATAAGATAATTCAGGAATAGATCATACTGAATAAATGGTCATCCTTAAAAATATTGCCACAATAGGGATCATAGGTTATTTCCCGGTAGCCCCTGGGACTTTCAGCTCTTTAATAGCCCTCGCACTTTTCCTTTTTTTAAAACCAACACCTTTAATTCACATCATTATCTTATCAATTATTATTCCTCTGAGCATTATATCTTCACACTATGCTGAAAAATTATTTGAGATGAAAGATAGCAAGCATATAGTCATAGATGAATTTTGTGGATTCTTCATATCTGTATTTCTTATCCCTTTCAGCTATGCCATCTCAGCCTTCCTTTTATTCCGTATCTTCGATATACTGAAGCCATTCCCAATAAGAAAGATTGAATACCTTCTTGATGGTGGGGTTGGTATTGTGGCAGATGACATAATGGCTGCTTTATATACAAACATTATTCTCCAGATATGGAAACTTTTCTATTACAATACTTAAATGTTCCTTAGGTGCTTTATATCAATTGAAATTCCTGAAAAAATCAAACAAGAAATAGGAGAACTTGTTGAAATCTTAAGAAAGAAGGATGCTGATGTCAGATGGGTAGAGAACAAAAATATACATCTCACACTCAAATTTTTAGGTAAGACACCTGAAGAAATTTTGTCCCGCATACATGAGTCTCTTCAAAAAGTTGCAATATCTTATGAGCCAATATATATTAGAATATGTAAAACAGGGGTATTTCCGAACAGGAAATACCCGAGGGTATTATGGGTTGGCATCGAAGATTCAGATACACTCAAGAGACTCCAGAGAGATATTGAAGATTCCATTACATTACTGGGCTTTCAAAGAGAGGAAAGGACATTTCAACCACATCTAACTATCGCAAGAGTTAGGTCTCAAAAAAGGATAGAAGCTCTGATAAGTGAACTCGATAATCATAGAGAAAAAGATTTTGGAATCTTCGAGGTTAAAAGTATAAGATTAATGCGGAGCGAACTGAAACCCACAGGTGCCCAATATCATTGTATATTTGAAATACCATTGGGAAGGAGGAAAGATGACAAATAAAGAAAAGACAAAGGCACTCGATATGGCAATATCTCAGATAGAGAAGACCTTTGGAAAAGGTGCTATCATGAGGCTTGGAGCAGAGGGAGTTGCTGAAGGACTTCAGGTAATCCCAACAGGCTCTCTTTCGCTCGATATAGCAACAGGTATTGGTGGATTCCCGAGAGGAAGGGTAATAGAGATATTCGGTCCTGAATCCTCAGGTAAGACAACACTGGCTTTGAGTGCTATTGCACAGGCACAGATGGCTGGTGGTGTAGCTGCCTTCATTGATGCAGAACATGCCTTAGATATAAACTATGCTCAAAAACTTGGTGTAAAGATTGAGGACCTGCTTGTATCACAGCCAGATACAGGCGAACAAGCCCTTGAGATTGCAGAGGCACTGGTAAGGAGTGGAGCAATAGATATAATAACTATTGATTCAGTCGCTGCCCTTGTCCCAAAAGCAGAGATAGAAGGAGAAATGGGAGATTCTCTCCCCGGTCTTCAGGCAAGACTGATGAGTCAGGCACTCAGAAAACTCTCTGCTGCGATATCGAAATCACTGACAACTGTCATATTCATCAATCAAATTAGAATGAAGATAGGGGTTATGTTCGGTAATCCTGAAACTACGACAGGTGGAACAGCATTGAAATTTTACTCTTCTATTAGGCTTGATATAAGGAGGATAGAAAATATAAAAGAGAATCAGGAAACAGTTGGTGGAAGGGTAAGGGTAAAGGTAGTTAAGAATAAAGTTGCTCCCCCATTTAAACAGGCTGAATTTGATATATATTTTAACGAAGGCATATCAAGAGTCGGTGAGATCGTTGATCTTGGTGTTGAAAAAGGTATCATAGAAAAGTCAGGAGCCTGGTATAGTTATGGTGGAAATAGAATCGGTCAGGGTAGAGAAAACACAAAAGAATATCTTAAGAATAATATAGAAATTGCAAAAGAGATTGAAAGAAAGATTATAGAATCCCACAACTTAAGGAGATAAGAATGGACATAATTGAACTATTAAGAAATGCACATTCCTTAGGTGCATCAGACCTGCATATAAAAGCAGGCTCTATGCCTGTATTAAGGATTAATGGCGAGCTCACCCCTCTTACTTCAGAAGAAAAGGTGACACCTGAAGAGGCCTTGAGGATCGCAACATCTGTCATGACTTCTGAACAGATAGAGATATTCAAGAAAAAGAAAGATGCTGATTTTGCGTATAGTGTTCCTGGATTAGGAAGATTCAGATGTAATGTCTTTGTTCAGAGAGGTGCTGTAGGGATTGTATTCAGATTTATACCAACAAAGATTCCATCATTTGAGGAATTAAACCTACCTGAAATTATCAAGACAATAGCTCTTGAAGAAAGAGGATTGATTCTTGTTACTGGAACAACGAGCAGCGGAAAGACTACGACTCTTGCTGCGATGGTAGATCTGATAAATTCAAATAAAACAAAACACATTATGACTATTGAAGACCCGATAGAATACGCCCATAGAGATAAAAGAAGCATCGTCAATCAGAGGGAGGTAGGGACAGATACAGAATCTTTCAGCAAGGCTTTAAGGCAGGCACTCAGACAGGATCCAGATGTAATTCTTGTTGGCGAGATGCGAGATTTTGAGACGATCCAGACAGTTCTTGTAGCTGCAGAAACAGGTCATCTCGTATTGAGTACCCTCCACACAATTGATGCTACAGAGACTATCAATAGAGTCATCGCAGTATTCCCTCCTTATCAACACAAGCAGGTTAGGATACAGCTCGCATCTGTATTGAAAGGCATTATATCACTGAGGCTATTACCAAGGGCAGATGGAAAAGGCAGGGTTCCTGCAGTAGAGGTCCTTGTTGCGACAGAGACAATAAAAGACTGTATTCTCAACCCTGACAAAACAAAACTAATCCCTGAAGTAATTGCACAGGGTGCAATACACTATGGCATGCAAACCTTTGATCAGTCTCTCTTTAACCTTTATAAATCTGAGCTTATAACTTATGAAGAAGCACTCAGAACAGCATCAAATCCTGATGACTTTGCCCTCAGGGCGAAAGGTATTCAAGCAGCCAGTGACCTTACATTCGAGGACAACTCTCAACCAGTACCAGAAGAAAAGCCGAAGATCGGAAAGTTCAGAAAATATAGCTAAGAAATATGCTCTGAAGCTTCTAAGTTACAGAAGCAGAAGCGTAAAAGAGCTGAGGGAGAGACTGAGAAGAAAGGGATTCTCTGATCAGGTGGTTTCTTCTGTAATAAACTATCTACAGCATGCAAACCTCGTAAATGATTTGTTATTAGCTGAAGAACTTAAAAGAAAATCAACAGGAATAAAATTTCTGAGTCAGAAGAGTGCGAGAAAATTTATGTTTACAAGAGGGATACCAGAAGAGATTATTGACAGTGTTCTTACTTATAATGAAGCAGAAGATATTGAAAATGCAAGAAACCTTGTATATAAAAAAATGACTTCCTTTAAGAATCTTCCTGTCGAAAAGATAAAGAAAAAACTCCATGACCTTCTTTTGAGAAAAGGTTACTCTTATGAGATAATAAATATGGTATTAAAAGAAATCAATATTAAGGAGGACTGATTATGAAGAAGATTATCTTATTCATTATGATCCTTTCGTTAGTTTTATTAACAGGTTGTACAAGAGCAATACGTTACTCAGAAGAAGAGATAAAAGATTTTCCATTTGAAATCCAGGAACACATAAGAAAAGGAGAGGTAACTCTGGGTATGACACAAGCTCAGGTCAGATATGCCTGGGGTGCCCCTGATTCAGTGATAGTCCTTGCACCTTCTGATGATGGAAAGAGCAGGGAAGAATGGGTCTATGGAAAATATGCAGGAATTTTCAAGACACGAATCATTTTTACAGACGGAAAAATAACTGAGATGATATCAAATGACCCCGGTATAAAATAAACATATGAAAAGTAACGAAATACGAAGAGCATTTCTTGAATATTTTCGTGAGAAAGGACATTCTATTATCCCGAGTTCTGCACTTATCCCAAGACAGGACCCTACCCTACTCTTTGTCAATGCAGGGATGGTGCAGTTCAAAACATTCTTCCTTGGACTGGAAAAGAGCCCTTATACCCGCGCTGCATCTTGTCAGAAATGTTTGAGAGCAGGTGGAAAACACAGTGACCTTGAGAATGTAGGACATACAGCAAGACACCATACATTCTTTGAGATGTTAGGAAATTTCTCGTTTGGAGACTATTTCAAGAAAGAATCTATAATCTTTGCATGGGAACTCTTGACTGAATGGTTTAAGATACCAAGGGATAAATTATGGGTCTCTATATATGAGGAGGATGATGAGGCTGCTAAACTCTGGTCTGAACTGACAGGTATTCCTGATAAAAGGATTGTAAGGCTTGGCGCTAAGGACAATTTCTGGCAGATGGCAGACACAGGACCCTGTGGTCCGTGTTCAGAGATAATAATAGACCAAGGAAGTCATATTGGATGTGGCAGAACAGAATGTGCTGTTGGATGTGAATGTGACAGATTCCTTGAGCTCTGGAACCTGGTTTTTATGCAATATAATCGTGATGCTTCAGGTGAGCTGACCCCTTTGCCAAGACCGAGTATTGATACAGGCATGGGACTCGAGAGAATATCTGCAGTTCTTCAGGGAAAGCTCAATAACTTTGATACAGACATCTTCAGCCCCATATTACAATCAATAGAGTCATACACAAACCTACCCTATGGGAAAAACAAAGAGATAGATACATCTATGAGGGTGATCGCAGACCACATAAGGGGGATTGTATTTCTCATATCTGAGGGGCTCATACCCTCAAATGAGGGAAGAGGTTATGTGTTAAGGAGAATCATCCGAAGGGCATCAAGACATTCAAGATTGCTGAATGTGCATGAACCTTTTCTCTTTAAGTTAATTGATGCTGTGATAATTGCTATGGGAGAGACATATCCTGAGATAATAGAAGAGCGTGAAAGAACAGAAAAGATTCTCAGATTCGAGGAAGAGAGGTTTGCAAGGACAATAGAAACTGGAATGATAATATTCGATGAGATCCTTTCCAATGTTAAAAAGCAAGGAAAAACTGTGGTTCCAGGGGAAGAGATCTTTAGGCTCAATGACACTTTTGGTTTTCCTCTTGACCTGGCAAGAGACATCGCAATGGATGCAGGTTTAAGAATTGATGAAGAAGCTTTCCATCGAGAGATGGAAGTCCAGAGAGAAAGGGCAAGGGCATCATGGATTGGTGAAGAAGAGGCTGTTGCATCTATTTATCGGGAATTGATCTCAGAAATAGGAGAGACAGAGTTCATTGGATATGAATCTCTGGAATCTGAATCCATTGTAAAAGGCATTCTGAGAGACATTAAACCTGTAAAAGAGGCTTTTGAAGATGAAGAAGTTGAAGTCTTCTTTGATAAGACACCCTTTTATGGTGAATCAGGTGGACAGGTTGGTGATACAGGAGAAATTACAGGTGAAAATTTCAGAGCTATAGTTCTTGACACTAAAAAACCACTTGATAATTTTCACTCGCATATTATTAAAATTAAGAAAGGCAAATTATGTGTATGGGATAGAGTAAAGTGTAAAGTTGATGTTGAAAAGAGAAGATCAACCATGAGAAACCATACCGCAACTCATCTCCTCCATACAGCTCTCAGGACAGTTCTCGGAGAACATATCAAGCAGGCAGGTTCTCTTGTATCACCTGAAAAACTCCGTTTTGATTTTACCCACTTCTCAGCGCTCGATGAAAATGATATATTGACCGTTGAAAATATAGTAAATGAGAAGATATTGGAGAATCTGCCTGTTCAGACCTCAGTCATGGATATAAAGACAGCTATCGAATCAGGAGCCATTGCACTCTTCGGTGAAAAATATGGCAAGACTGTCCGTGTTGTAAGCATTCCTGATTATTCTTCTGAACTCTGTGGAGGAACACATTGCAAGGCAACAGGTGATATAGGGTTATTTGTTATTATTTCAGAAAGTAGTGTTGCTTCTGGTATCAGGAGGATTGAGGCTCTGACCGGAAATGTTGCTCTAATGTATCTCATGCAGAAGAAAAAAGAGATAGATAGCTTAAGGTCTCTTTTAAAGACAGATAAACCTCTGGAGAAAGTTGAGAAACTCTTGAATGATATAAGATACCTTGAAAAAGAACTGCAGAAACTCAAGACCAGCTCAAAGGATGTGATATCAGAGGCATTAAAGGAGGCAAGAGAACTCAGAGGTATAAAAGTGGTTAAGCTCAGGTATGACGGTTTAAATCAGGAAGATCTACGCCACTTAGCCGATAATATAAAAGACCGCCTTCATTCAGGTATAATCCTTGTATCATCAGTATCAGATGCTAAAGCTGCTATTGTCTGTATGGTAACAAAAGACCTCAAGGATAAATATCATGCAGGAGAAATAATTAAAAAAATAACCAAAATCGCAGGGGGAAGTGGCGGTGGTAAGGCTGATATGGCTCAGGGCGGAACTAAAGAAATAGAAAAACTTGATCAGGCGCTTGATTCAATATACGATATAGTTAAAAAATAAGAGGGAGGTGTGTATGACTTTATTTGATATCGTTAGAAAAGCACTCTTTGCAGGTCTGGGTGCACAGGAAAAGGTTAAAGAGCTTATTGATGAGCTTGTTAAGAAAGGTGAACTAAATAAGTCTCAGGGAGCAAGGATCATAAAGGCATGGACAGAAAGGGCTAACAAAAAGAGAGAGGATATCAGTAAGAGCATGTCTGAAATAATTGGCAAAACTATTGAAAAGATGAATCTGCCAACAAAAGATGACATAGAAAAACTTAATGAAAAGATCGAGAATCTATCAAAAAAGCTTGAGGGCATAGAAAAGAGGGACTGAGTTACTGGTCAGACAGGGTCGTACCTACTACTTCTTCAAGAGTAGTTAAACCGTTTAATGCCTTTTCTATTGCATCCTGTCTTAACGTCTTCATGTCTGTCTCTAATGCTGCTTTCTTTAACTCTTCTGTAGTAGCTCCTTTTATTAAGAGGTTTCTAAGTCTTCTGTTTATAGTAAGCAGTTCAAAAATCCCTATTCTTTCCTTATAACCTGTCCCATCACATTCTTTACAACCTTTTCCCTTATACAAAGTTGTGCCAGGTTTAATATCACCTTTTGAGAGTTCTATTTCTTCAGGAGTAACAGTATAAGATTCTTTACATCCAGAACATATTCTTCTAACAAGTCTCTGTGCACATACAAGAAGCAGTGAATCTGCAATAAGGTATGGTTCTATCCCCATCTCCATAAGTCTTATCACGGTTCCGAGAGCGTCATTAGTATGGAGTGTGGAAAAGACAAGGTGTCCTGTGAGTGATGCCTCTATAGCAGTCTTAGTCGTCTCCAGATCTCTCATTTCTCCTATTAGAATAATATCAGGGTCATGTCTTAAAAAAGCCCTTATTGCCTTGGCAAAGGTATAACCAGCAGCAGGATTTATATTGCTCTGGATTATTTTCCCTCCAAGTGTATATTCAACAGGGTCTTCTGCGGTAACTATCTTTACATGAGGAGTATCAAGAGACTTAAGAGCAGCGTAAAGGGCAGTTGTCTTTCCGCTTCCTGTAGGACCAACATGAAGAATAATTCCATATGGTAGTCTGATAGCCTCTCTATATAACCTCATATTATGTTCACTGAATCCAAGCATATCAATTGATAGGATCGGGCTTTTCTTATCGAGGATTCTCATTACTATATCCTCTCCATAAAGAGTAGGAACTGTAGAGACACGGAGGTCTATTAATATGGAAGGATTATATTTTGAAAAATCTATCCTTCCATCCTGAGGCTGGCGTCTCTCATCTATTCTCATATCGCACATTATCTTTATTCTTGTAATGAGGGAGTCCTGTACATATTTTGGTACAGCCATAACTTCTGATAGTTTGCCATCTATACGATACCTTATACGCAGATAATCAGGCGAAGGTTCAAGATGTATGTCACTTGCCCTCTTTTTAAATGCCTCTTCAATAATCTTGTTGGCCAAGACAACTATTGGTTTACTGTATTCTCTAATATCTTCTTTTTCAACTTCTGAAATCTCTAATCCGGGTTTAAGGCTTTCCTCTACTTTACTCAAGATAGTCTTTATCTCTGGCACGTGGTTTGCTGTAGAATAGAATCTGTCAACTGTCATAAGGAGTTGCTTTAATGTGGTCATTACTACTTTAACTTCTTTTATCCTGATCTTTTCATCTCTATAGACACGGATTAATTCATCAAGTGCCATATAATCTCTTGGCTCAACCATTGCCACAGTAAGTATCTCCTTGTCATAGTGAATTGGTAGGACTTTATAATTTCTGGCATAAGCAGACTTAACATGCCTTAATAATTCAATAGGTGGCTTCTCGTAAGATGAGAGGTCAGCAAATTCAAATCCGAGGTAATCTGCCTTTAATTCGGTAAGTTTCTCTTCGGAAAAACCTGCTTCTAGGAGAATCTGTTCGATCGTTTTTTTCTCCTTTATGACCTTTGAATATAGTTCCTGGAGCCTTTCTTTTGTAAGAAGCTTCCTTTCTAATAGAAACTCTTCAAAACTCTTGCCTGAAGGTTTCTTTACTCTCAACATAAAACTTCTATATTTTTAAGCTGGTTAACTGAATAAATTTTTTTCTTCGCTATAGTTAATATTCTTTTTCTCAAGAGGTGTAAAGAACAATACAAGCCTTTTAACCTTTCCCTTCTCATCTAAATATGGAATAATCTTCACCTCAAGTACCTCTAATAAGACTACTCTTTTAAAACCATAGATGAGAACCTCATTAATCTTTTCCTCAAGAGGGGTATCAGCAAAATTTGGAAAGAGTTCAAAAAAATATTCTCCCATCATTGACTGGAGAGAATAACGCATACCACTCATGACCTGAAGAAATTTACTCGCTGACAGAACCTTCTTATTTGTGTCAAGTATACAGACGCCCTCTTCTATATTATCAAGGATATATTCTTTTAACCTCTTTTCTTCTTCAATTGTCTTATACAAAAGGGCATTATGAATCGCAATATTCAATAAGTATGAAAACTGCTCCATTGTCCTAAAATCAGAATCTGAAAATCCTCCCTCTTTATTCAGAGCCTGAAAAACTCCTATAACCTCTCCTTCAGTCTTGAAAGGAATAGGCATAACAAGCACACTTTTTGTTCTATAACCACTTTCTCTATCCCACTTTTTGTCAAAACAGAGTTCTCTGTCAAAAGAAGATAATTCATGCTCGTCATAAGCATCTTTAATGTTAATAGCCTTTTTTGTTAAAGCAGAATAACCAGAGATACTGCTCTTTTTAATAGGCAGGCGAATCTCAACAAGGTTATCAGTCTGGATTACCTTCGAATAAAGCTCGTTATTTTCCCAGTCAACTAAATAAAGGGTACACCTGTCAGCCTTCAGGATTAATTGGATTTCTCTTACTACTTTTGTGAGTATCTCATCTATGTTTAGGGTTGAAAATATGGTATTAAGGACGCCAAAAAATTTATCTGTTTCTAAGGAAAGTCTTTCCATATATTTTTAGCTCCTGAATCCAGCGAAGAACATTTAAGTGTTGCGGTTCTGTCTTTCATTGCAAGAAGTTAAAAGGAGCGAAGCAATCTCTGAAAAAAACTGATTGCTTCGTTTTACTCGGAATTATGATATTTATCAGTAGATCTGAGTATCTATAGTATATATCTGCTAAGATCTTCGTCTTTGACAATATCATTTAGTTTTGCCCTTACATACTCTCTGTCTATAGTCAGTCTGCCATTCTTTTTCTCAGGTGCTTCAAAAGATATATCCTCAAGAAGTTTTTCAAGGACTGTATGTAATCTTCTTGCACCAATATTTTCTGTCTTCTCATTAACATACGCTGCTATATCGGCAATCTCATCAATAGCTTCTTTTGTAAAATTAATCTCAACATCCTCAGTAGAAAGCAAGGCAGTATATTGCTTGATCAATGCATTATATGGTTCGGTCAGTATCTTAACAAATTCTTCTTTTCCAAGAGGTTCAAGTTCTACCCTGATAGGAAACCTTCCCTGAAGTTCTGGTATAAGGTCAGAAGGCTTTGTCATATGGAATGCTCCAGCCGCAATAAAAAGAATATGCTCAGTCTTTACAGGTCCGTGTTTTGTAGCTACTGTACTGCCTTCAACAATCGGGAGAAGGTCTCTCTGTACACCTTCCCTCGAGACATCTGGTCCATGAGCAGTTCCTCTGCTCGCTATCTTGTCTATCTCATCAATAAAGATGATACCTGTTTGTTCTGCCCTCTCTATCGCCTCTTTTGTTACTTTTTCCATATCAATAAGTTTGTTAGATTCTTCTTGCAGAAAAATATTGAATGCCTCAGGGACTTTTACCTTCTTCCTCTTTGGTTTTTCAGGCAAAAAGCTTCCTAACATCTCCTTCAGGTTTATCTCAAGTTCCTCAAGTCCCACATTAGATACAACACCAAACGGTATTATCTTCTCCTTTACCTCAATATCAATATACCTGTTATCAAGTTTCCCTTCTTTTAATTGCGCCCTCAGTCTTTCCCTTGTCTCCTTATATCTTTCTCTCTCTTCTTCTTCGGTTGCTATCCCTTTTGACTTAGGCTGTGGGAGGAGTGAATCAAGAATACGTTCTTCAGCAAGGGCACGTGCTTTTTCCTGCACCTTTTCCAGATGTTCTGATTTAACCATACTTATTGACACTTCTGTTAGATCCCTAACCATAGATTCTACATCTCTTCCTACATAACCTACTTCTGTAAATTTTGAAGCCTCGACTTTGACAAATGGTGCATTAGCAAGACGTGAAAGCCTTCTCGCAATCTCTGTCTTCCCAACACCTGTTGGACCTATCATTATTATGTTTTTTGGAAGGACCTCGTCCTTAAGTTCAGGAGAAAGTCTCTGTCTTCTCCATCTATTCCTTAATGCGATAGCAACTGCCTTCTTTGCATTCTGTTGACCTATTATGTACTTGTCAAGTTCCTGTACTATTTTTCTTGGTGTAAGATTCTCCATACTTGTTAAAGCTCCTCTATTGATATATTTTTGTTTGTATAAATGCATATATCTGATGTTATCATCATAGCCTTTTCTACAATCTCTCTTGCTGAAAGTGATGTATTCTCGTAAAGGGCTCTCGCTGATGCCTGTGCATAAGGTCCTCCTGAACCGATTGCAGCAACTCCTCCTTCAGGCTCTATCACATCTCCTGTCCCTGAGATTATAAAGGTGTGTTCTGAATCTGCAACAATCAAAAGAGCCTCTAACCTTCTTAATACCTTATCAGTTCTCCAGTCTTTTGCAAGCTCTACTGCAGCCCTTTTTATATTGCCCCTGTAGGCCTCAAGCTTGCCTTCAAACTTTTCAAATAATGTGAAGGCATCAGCAGTAGCCCCTGAAAAACCAGCAATGACTTTATCTCCAAACATCCTGCGTATCTTTTTTGCATTTTGTTTAAGTATTGTGTTCCCGAATGTAACCTGTCCATCCCCAGCTATGGCAACTCTTCCATCACGCCTTACGCAGAGTATTGTTGTTCCTTTAAACACCTTTAATTTCTCCTTTATATGATTCACTTACAAAGCAAAATCCATTAATAAAACACTGAATTCCTGTTTCAACAGGAACAAAAACAATTATAATATATAGTTCTTATAGGGTAACAGTTTAGTTCCCAGAAAACTTTTTCATTCTTGATCTTCCCCTCTATTATCCAGTTCAATCGCAAGCATCAACTTATTACAAAAGAAATCTACAATATAATTATCTACTGGCTTTTGCCTGTGAAAATCGTATCCTTTAATTGTTTTCCTTTTAAATAATTCCATAACTTTATTTCTGCTTTTGTGCTTTTATTTCTCAGTTTTTGAGCTATCTCTTTTAGTTGTGGATTATACCTGATTTTCATATACACACCCCTTAATCCCCTCTTTTTAGAGGGGAACCTTTTGAAAAACTTACCTATTAACTTATTGGAGGATTATCAGTTTATGATACACCATCACCTTTCTCTTTTGCAAAAGGATGTGCTTTATCATAGACATCTATTAAATGTGTTACATCAAGGTGAGTATATTTTTGTGTCGTTGAAAGAGATGAATGACCAAGAAGCTCTTGGATCACCCTGAGGTCTGCACCGCTTTGGAGTAGATGAGTTGCAAATGTATGTCTTAGTAAGTGGGGTCCTATCTTTCCACTTATTCCTATCATCCTTGCATATTTAACCACAATTCTCCTTATCCCTCTATCTGTTAACCTGCTTCCATTTCTGTTAAGAAATAGGAAATTATCGTTACTTTTTAGTGTAATTCTCTCAGCCAAATAAGATTTAATCGCATCAACAGCTTTTGAGCCTATTGGGACTATCCGTTCTTTTTTACCCTTTCCGCTAACCTTTAAAAAGCCTTCTTTAATATTGATATCATCTAAACTTAGAACTGATATCTCACTTACTCTTATTCCACTGGAATATAGAAGTTCAAGTATCGCCCTATCCCTTGTAGTTCTAAATCCTGTTCCAGAGGGTCTTTCAACAAGATTAAATACATCATCAATAGAAAGAAACCTTGGAAGTAGCTTTGGTAATCTTAGGTTAGAAACAAACCTTGCTGGATTGGTCTTTATATAACCTTCTCTGTGTAGAAATTTAAAAAAAGACCTTATACTTGCGAGCCTTCTTGAAGCTGTAGTCTTATTGAGTCCTTTTTTAATCTGTTGAGCAATAAAACCTCTAACATCTGCTATGCCTATGTCTTCTGGTTTTGATTTGATAAATTCTGCAAACTCTTCAAGGTCTTTTTTGTAAGCACGAAGGGTATGTAGTGATGCAGCCTTTTCAACATGGAGGTATCTCAAAAATTTATCAATATGGTCTTTCATATTTTCTCTATTTTACCCTATCACGCTCCTTATATTTCATATACTGCAACCCTACTCTCTTTACATACCTCTATACCATTCTTTTAATATTATATATTCCCTCTATCTTATTTTGAAAATTGAGGAGTCTTTCTAGCAACCATCTCTCTGAGCTTTCTAAGATGTTTCAAGGCTCGTTTCACTACTGACCAATTTTTCAGATTGCGGGCTTACCCACTTGTTCTACATTGAAATTTAAAGGCTAAATCTGTTAGTATCAGCCAGTATGAGATACATAGAGATAATGGAGCAACTTCCACCTGAAGTAAGGCTACCCCTTATGAAGGCATTTGAGCTCTTCAAAGAAGAGTTGGCAGATACTGTAAAGAGATCTGACTTTGAAGGGCTGAAGGCAGTAGTCCAAGAGCTTGCTGAAGCACAGAAGGCTGCAGAAAGCAGACTTACCAAGCTTGAGATAACAGTTGGTGAGCTTGCTGAAGCACAGAAGAGGACTGAGCAAAGGGTAGAGGAGCTTGCTGAAGCACAGAAGGCTGCAGAAAGCAGACTTACCAAGCTTGAGATAACAGTTGGTGAGCTTGCTGAAGCACAGAAGAGGACTGAGCAAAGGGTAGAGGAGCTTGCTGAAGCACAGAGGAGGACTGAGGAAGAGCTCAGGAGTCTAATCAGGAGTCATAGAGAACTGAGAGAGGAGGTAGGGGGTCTTGCCCACACTGTGGGGTATCGTCTTGAGGATGAATCATTTAAGGCATTGCCTTCCCTTCTTAAGAAGGATATGGGTATTGAAATAAGGGGAAGACTTAAAAGGGATTTTATAGATATAGGTGCTGATAGATACATTGAAGTAAATATCTGGGGTGAGGGGGTATATGATGGAAAAGAGTGCGTTGTTATTGGTGAAGCGAGGTCACAACTGAAGAAGAAAGATGTTGATGATTTCATAAAGAAGGCTGATAATGTAAAGAGGTTCAATCCTAAGGAACAGATAAGAGTTCTTGTAACCTACCAGGCATCTCCTCATGTCCAGAGGTATGCTAAGGAAAAAAATGTAAAGATATACTTCTCATATGAGTTTTAAATTTAGCTTGCTGTCTATTCATTTACCCATCAGAAATTATTAATAAAATGAAATCATGAACTTTCCAGGTTATTTTTGTTTCTCGATACCTTAGGAAGAGTAAAACTAAAAGAACTCCCTTTGCCATGAACACTTTCTACCCAGATTTCTCCACCATGTGCCTTTATAATTGATTTGACAATAAAAAGTCCAAGACCTGAGCCGTTCGAATCCATCAGACCACGATAAAAGGCATTAAAAATATAATGAATATGGTTTTCTGGAATGCCTCTACCTGTGTCTTTTATCTGAACGAGTAATTCATTGCCAATATCATATAGTTTAACTGTTATGGTACCCCCATTTTCTGTATATTTTACTGCATTTTCAAGAATATTAGTGATCGCCCTGTTTATCAGTATAGCATCAGCATTGACTACAGGCTCTATGTGTTCTTGTTCATTAAAAATAATTTTAATATTCTTTTTATCTGCTTCTAATCTCATAATCTCAACAATTTTTAAAAGAAGATTTAATATATTCACAGGATTCAATATAAGTTTATATTCCTTTGATTCAAATCTTAGAAAATCAAGAAGGTTTTTTATTAATCTATCCAGTTTGACAAGATTGTCTCTAACAAGTTCAAGGTAGTCAAGTTGTCTATCTGTGAATGAACCATATTTACCAGATAATAATCTTGATAAGAATCTACCTGCTGATGAGACTGGATTCTTCATATCATGTGCAAGCATATAAAGAATATTCTTCCACTCTATTACATATTCTCTTTGTGAATTCTCATGATTTCCTATTTCATCACTCTTTACCCTTTCTATCTTTTTAGAAAAACGCGAAGAATTATGTGAGAAATTAAGATCCATATTTGTTTAATATTCTCCCCTCTGAATATATAATTTATTTTTATAACAATAAGTAAGAATAAGGTATCAGCATAAGTCTGATATTTTTGTAGGATTTTGCCTAATTTTTCTGTAAGTCAAAATCCTACAAATTTTTATCTAACCCACTTAATTCATAAATTTATGAGTAACTGGCAGATGCAGTATTTTCGCTCATTCTCGGCTCGATTAGAATCGAGCCTCCGAGGTAAATTCTTTCTTCGAAAGAATTTAAATCCGCTCAAATACTACATCTGCCAAAGATTTTATGAATAATATGGGCTAAAAGTTTAGCTGTTTAGTTCCGAAGCAATCTAATTTTTGAAAACAATAAAATCAATGGTTTCATATTTATATATTACGAGTATGCATGAATAAGTAAATTAAGACCAGAATTTAATAAAAAATGAAGAAAGATTATTCCACAAGATGGTTTTTAATGGCATAATGAGTCAGTTCTGCATTACTTTTCATATTCATTTTTTCAAGGATACGAGACCTGTAGGTACTTATAGTCTTTATACTGAGGGATAATTGTTCAGCGATTTCTTTCAGAGTCTTACCTGAGGCAATCATACACATAACCTGAAATTCCCTATCAGAAAGTGATTCATGCAATGGTCTGTCAGTGCTTAACTCTATATCAACTGCTAACTTTTCTGCAAGAGTAGGGCTTATATATTTTTTCCCTTTAGACACAATGCTTATGGCATTTATCAGTTCATTTGGTGCACTTTCTTTTGTCATGTATCCTGATGCTCCTGCCTTTAAGACCCTCACTGCATATTGCTCTTCAGGATACATGCTCAATATTAGAACAGGAAGTCTTGGTCTTTTTTGTTTTAACTCCTTTAAGATTTCTATACCACCTCTTCCTGGCATTGCTATATCAAGAATGACTACATCAAAATTGTTTTTATCTATCAGGTCTAATACTTCATGGCTTGAGCCTGCCTCAGCAGTTACCTTCATATCAGGTCTTTCTGAGATAATCTGCTTGAGACCTTCACGCACAACAGCATGGTCATCAGCTATTAGTATCTTTATCACGATCCTTTTCCTTTGATAGGGATACTGACTGACATATAAGTACCCTCTCCTTTAATTCCGTTAATTGTAACATTTCCTCCTAAAAAATTTACACGCTCTTTTATTCCCATAATACCATAAGATTTTGGCTTTAAAAGCTGTTTCTCTGTTATCCCTTTCCCATTATCCTTGATTTCGAGTAAGACCCTTTCTCCTTTTAATTTCAGTTCCAACTTTACCTCTGATGCATCTGCATGACGGGAAACATTTGTAAGTGCTTCCTGACATATTCGGAAAAGAGCTGTGCTTAGTTCCTGATTTAGATTAATCTCATTCGGTTCAAAAGAGACATCACAGTTGATTCCTGTCCTTTTTTTGAATTCATCTACATACCACTCAATAGCTGCAGTGATACCAAAATGGTCCAGTATAGGTGGGCGAAGTTCTGTACATATCTTTTTTACAGACTGGATAGTTTCATCTATCCTTTTTATCATAGATTCTGTCTTATCAACAAGGTTTTTATGGTCAGGATAGAGCTTATCTGACAGCATTGATATATCTAATTTCAAAGCTGTTAATGCCTGTCCCAATTCGTCGTGAATCTCTCGTGCTATCTTCATTCTTTCCTCTTCTCTAACCGTTTGTAAATGTAAGAGAAGATTACGCAATTGTTCACGTGAATCCATTAACTCAATCTCTGCCATTTTACGTTCGGTAATATCCTGAACTGTTCCAAGCATCTCAACAGGTTCACCGCTTTCACCAAATATAACTTCTCCCTGTTCGTGTACAAATTTCATCTTTCCATCAGATAAAATAATTCGGTGCTCAATATCATATTGTCTACCATATAAAGCATTTGTAACAGCCTTCTTGACAGGGTCTTTATCCTCTGGGTGTACATAATTTAAAAATGTCTCAAAAGTAAGTTCCTGTCCAGTAGGTAAACCAAAAATTTGATAGACTTCTTCAGACCAGGTTAATTTATCTTTTTTTATATCCCATATCCAGTTTCCAAGATGAGCTATATGCTGTGCCCTCAATAAATTCTCCTTGCTTTTTCGTAGAGCCTCTTCTACCATAAACTTCTGTATAGCCTCACCAATCAAAGGGGTAACTACTGTCTCTAAAAAATTAACGAGTTTAAGGGGAACTATATCTTTTCTTCTGTCAGCTAAATGTATTGCTCCGATGGTCTTTTCCTGGTAACGGATTGGAATGATAGCAATAGAGAGATATCCATTCCTTATACAGTTACCCCTGAATCTTTTCTGTTCTTCTTCTTTTAATTCCTTGATAAATTTAAAAGAGTCGTTAATGATAAAGGAGCCGTGTTGAGTTATTACTGATTTATCTTGAGGCTCAAATTCACCAGTAATTACCCTAATACAAGCACACATGTCCCTTTTTATAGAAAGCATATTTTCGAGCCTCAAAAAATCTGCACTAAAACCAGTTGAAGCCTCATAAGGTATATATCCGTCTCTATCCATAATACGGATGCCTACACATTCGAATCCTCCCCATTCTTCTATCTCTTTTACTACGGAGGTTATATATTCTTTTCGTGTCTGTTTCTTTATAAACAATTCAAGAAGTCTATTTATAAAAAGATTCTGCTCATTTCTCTCTTCAAACTTTACCTTTAGCTCTTCATATGCTCTATGAAGTGCATCTTCAGCATATTTTTTTGTTAAGGAGATAGCAGCAAGTTCAGCAAAAGCAGATGCCAATCGAGCATCGTTCTCATTAAATCCGCCAGGTTTATTAGCTATGCCGAGCAAGCCTACTACCTTTCCATCTAATATCATAGGAGCAAATAGAACATTGCTCAGTTTTGCATGGCCATCCGGCATTAAATCCATCCATTTACTTTTTGCAAAATTATTTTCGTATAGGGTCTTGAGGCTTTTATAAACCTCTCCACGAAGACCTCGGATTGGCATTGGAAGGTCAGGATCAACATTGCAAGGTAGACCACCTGAATCCAGAAAAACTACCTCGTTCTGAGACTTGTCTTTAGATATTAGTGAGATATAACCTGAAGTAGCACCGATCAAATTTTTACAGATATCATATATAGCCCTTGCTGAGCTTTTAAAATCAGGATATCTCAGGACAGCATTTGCGCCATTTAGTAGTGCTGTGATTTCAACCTTTCGTTTTTCTGCATCTTCAAGTGCATTTCTCAGTTCCTCCTCAACCGGGCGATGACCAAGGCGGAGGTGATCGTCGAGCAAACGGGCAAGAAGATCGCGGACCGAAGACTGATGGCCCTCCTCGAAAAAATCTCCCTTTACCACGAAGTGGGACAGCGGCTCGAGAGCAAGGGCTTTTCGCGGTCGGTTCTGAACCTCCTTCTGGAGGAAGGGATACGAGCTCGCTCGTTCTTTGAGGAAAAAGGAAGGGTATCGGATCTTCAAAGGAAGTTTCGGATCCGTGGTTTTGA
>JBNAVX010000032.1:0-26435 GCA_049700155.1 Thermodesulfovibrionales bacterium | reverse complement strand
GGCAGTTTTCGTAAATGGCAGATGCAGTATTTTCGCTCATTCTCGGCTCGATTAATATCGAGCCTCCGAGGTAAATTCTTTCTTCGAAAGAATTTAAATCCGCTCGAATACTACATCTGCCAAAAATTTTATGAATAATATGGGCTAAAAATGTATTTACACTTCTGTTTCTGGTTTAGCAAACTCACCTGTGGCTATAATCTCGACACTGAAGAATGTAATAAGAGAAGACCCTAGTATTTTTATGATATAATGTTCTGGTATCTAATATCAGGACAGGGAAGATATGGAGGTAGAAAAAAGGATAGACACATTGGAAGGTCTTCTTGGTCAGTTTATTGCTCATACTGAAAGCGCACTTCTGAGATTAGAAAACGAGATGAGAGATTTTAAAAACGAGATGAGAGATTTTAAAAACGAGATGAGAGATTTTAAAAACGAGATGAGAGAGGACAGAAAGAAGGCATTCAGGCAATGGGGCGAAATAGCAAACAAGATCGGGACATTTGCAGAGGATATAGTTGCCCCAAGTATAGGTGAAATCGCAGAAAGATACTTTGGTTTTCATGAGTTAGAAGACTTCATGGTAAGGAGATTCAAAAGAAACATCAAAGATAGAAGCAGAAGGAGAGAATTTGATATAATTGCTGTATGTAACGATAAGGTGATACTGGTTGAGGTAAAGTCTACACCAAAGGTAGAACATATCAATGATTTTATTACGCTATTGAATGAATTTTATGACTATTTTCCTGAATACATTAACAAAGAGATAATCCCAATATTTGCCTCTCTTTACTTACCTGATGAAGTTTTGGAAGGTCTTACAAAAAGTGGTATTTACGCAATGGCAACTAAAGAGGATATGATGGATTTAATAAACTTTGATAAGATCTCCCAGAAAAGATAATCAAGAAAACAAGGAAAACGACCATTTTTCAGATTGCTATCTTCGAAAGGGCAAAGCTCTTCAGCTGGGAGAGATCAGCAAGGGAGCATTTGAGGGTTTTTGAAGAGGTTTTGAATAGTTGAAACCTGATTGTAAATTCTATTCGAAAATTGACTCCATATCTTACCTGAAAATTGAGCCTTGTAAAATCTTCCTTTCAAAAGCAAAGCGAGGAATAGAGGAGCTATTATTGCTATAGAGACCCTAAACGATACCTGAAGGAGGTAGAAAAACCATGATAACTGCGGAGAAAGTTTATAAAGAGATATTAGAAATGCCTGTTGAGGAAAGAGAAAAACTCTTTGCTGCCATCGCCAGAAAAGGATTTGAGAAAGAGTTTTACACCTGTGATGAGGTGTTCTGTGATATCAGGAAATTACCTTTCACTGTTAAAGAGGCAGCAGAATACCTTGAAGTAGCAGAAATAACCGTAAGGAGATGGGTAAAAGATGGCATCTTGAAGTCAAAGAGACTTGGTAAAAACATCGTGTTTGATGCCGATGTTTTGAAAGATTTTAAGAGAAAAAGTCTATGATTTCGTTGAATTCAGTTGTTGAACTTTTTATAGTTTTAGAAGAAAAATATAAAAGGAGTTAGAGTGAAAAAAGCTTTAATCACAGGCATTACTGGACAGGATGGAGCATATCTTTCAAAATTTCTGCTCGAAAAAGGTTACGAAGTATATGGGGCATTCAGAAGGACATCCGACCTTCACCTGAATAAACTGAAATTTCTTAAAATTGATGATAAGATTAATTATGTCCCTTTAGAACTGCATGAGTTTACAAATATTTATAGAACGATAGAGAAGATTCAGCCTGATGAAATCTATAATCTCGGTTCACAGAGTTTTGTTGCTGTATCCTTTGAAATCCCTATATTTACTGCTGATGTAACTGCTATTGGTACACTAAGGATTCTTGAGGCTATCAGGAACATAAATCCAAAAATAAAATTCTACCAGGCATCATCAAGTGAGATGTTCGGAAAAGTCCAGACAACACCCCAGAATGAGAAGACCCCTTTTTATCCAAGAAGTCCTTATGCTGCATCAAAGCTCTTTGCCCACTGGATGACAGTAAACTATAGAGAGTCATATGGAATATTTGCATGCTCTGGCATCCTCTTCAACCATGAATCTCCCTTAAGGGGACTTGAATTTGTTACGAGAAAAGTAACTAATGCAGTAGCTCGTATAAAACTCGGTCTTCAGGAAGAGCTTAGAATCGGCAATTTAGAATCAAGGCGTGATTGGGGATATGCCCCTGAATATGTTGAAGCAATGTGGCTAATGCTCCAGCAACCAGAGCCAGATGATTATGTAATTGCTACAGGTGAAAACCATAGTGTAAGGGAATTCGTAGAGACTGCATTTAATAAAGTAGGAATTGAGATTGAGTGGTCTGGTAAAGGAGTAGATGAAAGGGGTATAGATAAAAAAAGCGGAAGGAACCTTGTAATAGTAGACCCAAAATTCTTTAGACCTGCTGAAGTGGATGTTCTGAAAGGAGACTACTCAAAAGCTAAAGAAAGACTGGGATGGTCCCCTAAAACTTCTTTTAAAGAACTTGTCGAAATAATGGTTGAACATGACCTGATGATTGTTGAAAAAGAGATACGACAATATTGAAATATGAAAGTTGCTATTATCCATGACTGGCTTGTTACATGGGGCGGTTCAGAACAGGTTCTGGGGCAGATAGTTCAGCTTTATCCAGATTCTGATATCTATACCCTGATTGACTTTTTCCCTGAAGATAAGCGTGACTTTATATTAAACAAAAAAGTCACAACTTCTTTTATCCAGAAATTACCATTTGCAAGAAAAAGATACAGAGGTTACCTTCCTTTAATGCCACTTGCTGTTGAACAATTTGACCTCTCAGAATATGATTTAATCATCTCCAATTCCCATGCTGTAGCTAAAGGGGTCTTAACAAATAGCGATCAAATTCATATCAGTTATTGCTATACTCCGATGAGGTATGCATGGGATTTACAGAATCAATATCTGAAAGGGTCTAACTTAAATAAGGGGATTAGAGGATTAATCTCAAAAACAATCCTTCACTATATGAGAATCTGGGATTTATCAACTGTCAATAGAGTAAATCATTTTATAACCTTGTCACATTATATTGCCAGGAGAATTAAAAAGATATATGGTAGAGATAGCACTGTTATATATCCTCCAGTAGACATAGAAAAATATAATATTGGTGGTAATAAAGAAGATTTCTACTTAACTGCTTCAAGAATGGTTCCGTATAAAAGAATTGACCTAATAGTAGAAGCCTTTTCTGAAATGCCTGAAAAAAGGTTGATAGTTATTGGTGATGGACCTGATTTTGGAAAGATAAAAAACAAGTCAAAAAAGAATATAGAGTTATTAGGTTTTCAAAGAGATGAGATTTTAAAAGAATATCTTCAAAAGGCAAAGGCTTTTGTTTTTGCAGCAGAAGAAGACTTTGGGATCCTACCTGTAGAAGCACAGGCATGTGGAACTCCAGTTATAGCATTCGGGAGGGGGGGTGTTTTAGAAACTGTGGTGGAAGAAAAAACAGGGGTTTTTTTTAAAGAACAGACAGTAAGAAGTCTTATTGAGGCCATAAACATTTTCGAAAAGAAAAAGGATATGTTTAAACCTGATGAAATAAGAAAAAATGCATTAAGATTCTCGGTAGATAGGTTTAGAAGAGAGTTTAAGGAGTTTATTTATAATATTACAACGACAGGTCCACATTGAGATATATGAAAAATGAGACAATATTTTATGCTTCAGAGTCAATTCGTCAGGTTGACAAGCTTGAAGAGCTTGATGTATAAATAACTTAATACTATAATAATTGTTCTTTAAAATTTTATATATCTTTTGGGCCTATAGCTCAGTAGGTTAGAGCGCACCCCTGATAAGGGTGAGGTGATTGGTTCGATTCCAATTAGGCCCACCAGCAAATTCGGCAAGGCCGAATTTGCGGTTATAGTTATTAGTTATCAGTTATTAGGAGACAGCACAAATAATTTTTTACTAATAACTAAACGCTAAAAACTAATTACTCAAAAATTTGCTACGCAAATTTTTGCGTGGGGGTGTAGCTCAGTTGGGAGAGCGCCTGCTTTGCAAGCAGGAGGTCATCGGTTCGATTCCGTTCACCTCCACTTATATTAATTTAAGACAAATCTACGAAAAAACATCATAATTTTATCAACTTTTCTTTGTCTCTAAATTAAATATCTCAGTAAGCATCACATTTTCCGTGATAAGGTTAAACATGAATCTATGAACGGCAATAAATGGCAGGATATAGTATAGTATTTGAGCGGTTTCTTTTGCTGATAGTCCAATAAAAATATATTTATAATATAAAGAGGCAAAAGCCTCGGAGTCCCGCACCATATCATGGTGCGGGACGAGAATGAGCGAAAATACTATATCCTGCCATAACGGAATTGGAGATGCTTCCAATATCTCATTAAATTTATTCATTGCTAATATAAGGTAAAATAATTAAAATTTAAATTGATGAAGAAAAGACTTTCTCCGCCGCAGATAATTGTACTTGGATTTCTATCTATTATTACCTGCGGAACAATTCTTCTTATGCTACCTTTATCAAGCACAAAAGGGTGTTCTTTGATCGATGCATTATTTACAACTACATCTGCCATTTGTGTAACAGGTCTTATAGTTAAAGATATACCAAATGATTTCACATTGTTTGGTCAGCTTATTATATTGGTCCTTATACAGATTGGTGGTCTTGGCTATATGACATCTTCTACATTAATAGCACTTATCATAGGTAAAAGGATAGGTATTGGAGAGAGAATAGTCATGAAGCAAGAGCTTCAGGTTGTAAATGTCGAAGGGATTGTAAGATTTGCAAAAAGGATTTTTGCTTTCACTTTTATTATTGAATCTGCTGGAACCTTTATTTTAACTCTAAGATTTCTGAAGGATTTTGAACCTGAAGATGCTTTTCTAAAAGGTCTCTTTCATGCTATATCCGCATTTAATAATGCAGGTTTCAGCCTTTTCAGCGAAAATCTTCTACGGTTCAGAAGTGATATCTTGGTCAATATCACTATCCCTATCCTTATCATCATTGGTGGTATCGGTTTCATTGTAATTAACGAACTTTATATGTTTTTTAAAAAAGAAATAAATAGACTCTCACAGCACACAAAAATTGTTCTCTTAACAACAGCTATCCTGATAATATCTGGTGCAATGCTCATATTTATATTAGAGTCTTCGAATCCCAAAACCTTTGGCATTATGTCAATAAAGGAGAGGATTTTTATGTCTTTTTTTTCAGCCATAACTCCAAGAACAGCAGGATTTAACACTGTTGACTATTCACTTTTACAGACAGAGACCTTATTTCTGACAGTAATTCTGATGTTTATAGGTGCTTCTCCTGGGGGGACAGGTGGTGGAATAAAGACTTCTACATTCGCAATTGTCTTAGCAAGTCTTTTTGCAACTATAAGGGGTAAGCAAAGTACTGTAATTTTTAAGAGAAGGGTTCCAACAGATGTTGTATCTAAATCCTTTTTACTTGTTACCCTTGCAGCAATTTTTTGCACTATAAGCACATTTTCTATAGTTACCACTCAAAATATAGAGTATCTTCCTGCTATGTTTGAAGTCACATCTGCTTTTGGTACTGTAGGACTTTCTGTTGGAGATGGTGGTGTCAGAAGTCTTTCAGCTTTGTTTTCCCCTCTTGGAAAGCTTATTATTATTCTTACGATGTTTATTGGGAGGCTTGGTCCGCTTACACTTGCTTTTGCTGTTACAAGACAGACAATAGAGAGAGTTAGATTTCCAGAAGGGAGGGTAATAATAGGATGAAAAAACAAATTGCTGTCATAGGACTTGGCCGTTTTGGCTATTCTGTTGCAAAGACTCTTTCTGAGTCTGGTGCGGAAATCATAGCTATTGACCGTGAAGAAGAGAAGGTCAAAGCAGTTTCTGACTTTGTAACATATGCAGTCCAGCTTGATGCAATGGATGAGAAGGCTTTGCGATCTGTAGGAGTACAGAATGTTGATACCGCTATTGTCAGTATTGGAGAGAAGATTGAAGCAAGTATATTAGTAGTAATGATATTAAAGGAAATGGGCATTAAGAATATAATCGCTAAAGCAGTAACCCCACTACATGGGAGGGTTCTTGAGAATATAGGAGTTCAGAGGGTTGTCTATCCTGAAAGGGATATGGCAGTCCGTATCGCTCATAGTCTCACAAGACCTAAAATCCTTGAGGAGCTGGAACTTTCTCAGGAATATAGCATTGTTGAGCTTCCGGTGCCAAATGACTTTATTGGAAAATCTGTGAAAGATATCCAGCTCCGAACCAGATATGGAGTAAACCTTATTGCGATAAAAAGAAAGGTTATTGAAAAAGAAAAGACAAAGGAAGTCTGGAATGTTAATCCTCTTCCAACCGATAAAATGGAAGAAGGTGATATCCTTGTACTTATAGGTTCAAATGAGAATCTCAGTAAACTAATTGAGTAAGAATCTAAAATTTCTTAAAAAATACTGACAACTGAATTTTTGAAAAAATGCCCAATAAAAAGAAATTACAAAAGATTTTATACTTTTCTATCCTTGTAATCATTGCAGGGGTTGTCATATTCATATCAAGAGGTCCTTATATATCAAATGCACTCAAGAGGCTCATTCTTCCTGAGTTAGAGATAGCTTTAAAACAGAAAGTAATCGCAAAGAAAATATACATCAACATCTTCCCTTTTTTTGTTGAGGCAAAGAGCTTGAGGGTATTTGATGAAAATGGTGAGAGAATAATTTATGCAAAGAGGGTTAAAGGATATATATCGCCCTTCGAATTATTTAACAAACGCATATCTATAAGAAGACTTGTAATAAAAGAACCAGCTTTATCAACAGATAAAGAAACTCTTAATGAATTAATAAAAAATTTTGAGGCATATCTTAAAAAAGAGAGCAAGTTTCCTTTTAAGGTCAAGATAAATATGGTTGAGGTTTCTGATGGGGTTATCTCCTTAAGAGATGAGAAATTGAATGGAATAGTCCGAATTAGTGGGCTTAATAGTAAAGTCAAACTCGAAAGATATCCTAAATTCAGGGTATCAATGAAACAATTTGATATAACAAAGCAAGGACTACCTGAACTGACAGGCTCAATTAATACCTCTTTTTTACTCAAAGAGGATGGTATTGAGATAAAAAACCTTACTGTTGGATCATATGGTTCAGAAATAAAAGGTTCAGGGAATTATTCAGGGGGTAAATTAACATTTAAGACATGTGCGGAAATCCTTGTTGATTCTATTAAACGGCTACTCGACCTTAAAGAAAGAAATGAGGGGAAGATATCTGCAAAAGGTGAGATAAGACTTGAGGGACTACAGCATTCAGCCATCAACCTAAAGCAGTGGAGAGACATTTTTGTTGATCTGGAGCTCAATGGTAACTTTTATATACAGACACTTATGGAGATTTTGAAGGTGAAAGAAAAGCTTAAAGGACTCGTTGAATTTAATGGCAGAATTAAAGGAAGGCTTTCTGATATCTCAGGAGAAGCAAAGGCAAGTTTAAAAGATGGTAATCTCTTTGGTGTAGAAATTGATTCACTCAGATGTGATATCACATATCAGAAAGGATTGATGAGATTCAAAAATGGAAATGCTAACCTTTATAATGGGAAAGCTAATGCCAGTGCTTATTTAACTCTTCCTGTTGTTAAAGAATATGGTCTGAATATAAATTTTCGATCAATAGACAGCAAGCCTGCTCTTAAGCTCATAGGCTGGGAACCTGAGATACCACCTGGAAAAGTTGATGGAGAGCTTAACACATCAGGAAGTGGATTTGAGCCCTCAGGATGGTTTGTATATAAAGCAGATAGCAGAGAGCAAAGAACCTCTGATAATGTCCTTGACAGGATAATGGATATCAAAGGTAATTATTCTTTGCGGGGTAATATCCTTTCTCTTCAAGCTCTGCAATTGGCTACCCCATTATCTGGTATCAGAGCAGAAGGGTCTGTGTATATAAAGGAGAAAAATCTTGACCTGAAAGGGATTCTTGATACAAAAGATGTCTCTGATTTAACTCTTCCCTATTACAGAGAGATTAAAGGCAAAGGTAAATATACCGCAAATATAAGAGGCACCTTTGATAACCCCGAGATATCAGGAAGAATCAATATATCAAATGCCTCTATAGAAGGTTATAAAATGGGAAGTATCGCATCTGACTTTACTTATAACAAAAATCTCCTGAATATTCATGAATTGATTTTTACTTCTCCAGGTGAAGAGCACAGGTTTAAAGGAAAGATAAAATTTCCTGAGGCAAAGAGACTCTTTGATTTTTCAAGGGCTGAATATGACATAAATGCTGATATCAAAAATGCAGACCTGAATATTATTACACAGAGGTTCAGTAAAAATCTGCCTGTATCTGGAAGGGTAAATGCAGATATTAAGATAGGAGGAAAGGATAAAGATTTCGAGATTACAGGTGACTTCCGCTCCAGCAATATTGAGGTGCATAAAGTCCCTTTTGGTTCAATATCATCATCTTTTTCATATATTGGCAGAAAACTTTCTCTCAGAAAAACCACTATAAAAAAGGGCTCTTCAATAATAACAGGTGAAGGTATGGTCTCTTCAGATAAGAGATTTTCTTTCAGGGTCTCATCTCAAAAGGTTGTCTTTAGGGATTTTGGCTTAAATAGAGTACCTGAGGATGCATCTATCAGCGTTTATTCAGAAGGGAGTGGTACTTTTCAGAATCCATCAATTATGCTGAACGGAAAGTTATATGGAGGTACTGTTCAAGGAAAATCGTTGGGAAATGGCGTTTTTAATATGACTATAAAAGACAGGGATTTATCTTTGAGGGCATCGCTTTTTGATAAGAATCTTAGCTTTATCGGAAGAGGAATTCTGAGTGAGCCATTTCCATGGACTGCTGAACTCAATATAAAACCTAATAGATATGATACTCTTTTAAATCTATTTGTACGAGAAATGCCTGAAGATATTCTTATCAATCTTGGTGCACATATCACATTGAAAGGAGATAGGAGAAATATCTCTGCATTCGCAAATTTAAAGCGCCCATCAATCACCCTTTTTGGTTATCAATTCTCAAGTGTTTCTGACGTGATTGTTCAGCTTGATAATAGAAAGGTCTCATTTTCAGATTTTACTCTGAGGGGTGGAGACGGTTCATTCATAAATGTAAAAGGTGGTTTAGAGATTGGAATAGAATATGGTATGCATTTCGAGGGGAAATCTTCTTTCTTGCCTCTAAAAAGCATCCTTAAGAGAGTTGACCTTCTAACAGGAAATAGCGATTTTTCTTTTTCTGTTATTGGAAAATGGGATGATCCTGATATAAGGGGAGATATAAAAGTGTCAGATGTCTCTTTTGGATTAAAAGGAAATTATCCGCGTATCAGCTCTATTAATGGTAATGCATACTTTGATGAAGATAGATTCGTTGTTAAAAAACTTACTGGTAGGACAGGTGGCGGAGACATCGACTTATCAGGGATTATTTACTTCAAGGGTTTCTCGATAAAGAGATTTTACTTCGAGTCAAATCTAAATAATGTAAATATCCCAACAATAAAAGACGTTGACATAAATATCAAAGGAGGGCTTATTTACAGAGGCACACCCGAAGCACATAGTGTAAATGGTGATATAAAGATTAAAAGTGGAAGATACAGAAGAAATATTGACTGGAAGAGTTTCCTTATAAAAACAAGAGAAAGACCGAGGGGGGATATATCTAATTTTGAAAATGCAGAACTTAATATAAGTGTTTCAGGCGATGAAAATATCTATATTGATAACAACGTTACAAGGACATCTGTTAAGGTAGATGCGGTAATCAGAGGAACAATATCACATCCTGTTCTTTTTGGAAGAGTTGAATCAAAACAAGGGGTATTTTATTTCAGAAATAACGAATTCAAGATCCTCCATGCAAGTGCAGATTTTGCAGATCCAGACAGGATTAACCCTTTTATTGATATCTCAGCAGAAACAGATAAAGGAGGATATAAGATTAAGCTAAATCTCGAAGGTAAGATAGAGCATTTCAATCTGACACTCTCTTCTGATCCATATCTTGACGAAATGGACATCCTTTCTCTCTTGACAATCGGAAATATAGGAAAGCAGATGAAAGGTCTTGAAGGAGGAATTGCTGCTGGTGAGGCAGCATCTTTCCTTTCAGGAGCACTTCAGGATGTTTTTGAAGAGAGACTTAAGACAGTGACAGGACTCGACAAAATACAGTTAGATCCCTCTATATCAAAAACTACAGGAACTGTTGAGACAAGAGTAACAGTATCAAAGAAACTTCTCAATAAAAGGTTATCTGTGACTTATTCAAGTGCCCTTGGTTCAGGTACTACGCAGGAGGAGATTATAAAACTTGAGTATCTATTAGATAAAAATATCTCCCTTGTTGGTATTAGAGATGAGAGGGGAAGTGTGGGAGGCGATATAAAGTTCAGGTTTGAATTTAAATGAAGAAATATTACTCCTTGCTCTCTTTTTTCTGTCTTTTCTTTTTATTTACTTATGTTTATATATCTGAAGGTGCAACAGTCAGCGATGTAGAGATCAATGGGCTTTACTCAATTGATAAAGAAGAACTCCTTGACCTTATGTGTTTCAAGCCAGGTAGTCCAATTGATCCCTTAAGAGTTAGACAAGGGATTAAAAGGGCTTTCCTCAAAGGGATATTCGATGACATTTCTGTAGAGACGACAGATGGAGATAAAGTCAGCGTTATTATTAATGTAAGAGAAAGGGATTTTGTAGAAAAGATTTATGTTGAGGGTGATCATGAACTGCAAGTCAAATTCATAAAGGACTCCTTCATCCTCAAAGAGGGAGATATAGTGAGGTATGACCTTATTAAATATGCAATAGATGACCTTTTGAATAAGATAGCAGAGCGGGGTTATCCACATTCTTTTGTTAACCTGAAGATTGAAAGGACAAAAGTACCGTGCAAAGTTAACCTAAGATTACAGATTCATACAGGGGAACCTGAAATAATCAAGGAGATAACAGTTTCAGATGGACCAGAAGAAATTAAAAAAGAGTTAAGCCTTTCTGAAGGTGACATATATGATAGGGTAAAACTCGATAAAGACTTACAAAAGATAAAGGCAAAGTATATAAAAGATGGATATGTGAAAGCCAACATAGGTTACTGTATATTTAAGGATGGGAGACTCAACATCTCTTTTAATACTGGTAAGCGCCTGAATATATCTATAGAAGGCAATAGCGTTATATCAAAAAAAGAACTTCTGAAAGCTATGCCTTTTTTCGAATCTGAGGATTTCAATAACAGTCTTGTAGAAGAGGCGGTTGATAAGATGCTCTCTCTTTACTATGAAAAAGGATACCCGTTTGCACAGATAGCCCCTGTCATTTCAACAGATAATGAATTAATCAATCTGAATTTTTATGTTTTTGAGGGCATGAAGGTTAAGGTCGGGAAAATTTCCTTTGAGGGAATCAGTCTTTCTGAGAAGAGACTTAAACAAGTGATTTCTCTTAAAGAAGGAAAAATCTATAATCCTGATCTCATTGACACAGACAGGGAGGCAATTGAAGAATTTTATCATGCTCTCGGATACTTAGAAGTAAACATCGAAAAATTCAGGACAAAGTATGATGAGAAATCTCAAGTAATGGATATAAATATAAAAATACATGAGGGTAGTAAGACAGAGATTGCAGAGATTGACATCGATGGCGAAAATATTATCACAGAAGATGAATTAAGAAGTATTATAGGAATAAAATCAGGCGATCCATATAATGAGGTTGATATCTCAGATGCCCGTTACAGGATCATCCAATTATATAATTCCCGTGGATTTTCAGATGTTACTGTGACTGTGAAGAGAAATTTTGAAGGGGAAAAGGCATTTCTTACTTTTCAGATTATTGAAGGTGAAATAACTTATTTTGGAAAGACGATTGTCAGAGGAAATTATAAAACAAGATATGAAGTAATAAAAAGGGAATCAGTGCATCATGAGGGTATGCCTTTTGATTATGGGATCCTTGCAAAGGACAGACAGTCTCTTTACAAAACAGGGCTTTTTACAGATGTTGAGATAGAATCGCTCGATAGATACGACCACAGTAAGGATATTCTGATCAGTGTAAATGAAGGAAATGCTGGTGCTATAGAGTTCGGTTTTGGATATGCTGACTATGAAAGGTTTAAGGGGTTTCTTGATGTAAGCTATAGGAACTTCTGGGGTATGAATAGACAATCCTCAGTTAGATTTGAATTGAGTTCCCTTGAGAGGCGTTATATAATCCAGTATCTTGATCCATGGCTTTTGAGCAGACAGATCCCGTTCAGGATTTTTCTTCTTTATGAAGACAGAAAAGAGGTAAATATAGACACACGAGAAACGAGATACAGATTAACCAGATATGGAGCTACAGCAGGGATAGAAAAAAGATTAAGTGATAGATTAAAGGCGGAGCTATATTATGAATTCTTAAATGTTGATACATTTGATGTCCAGCCTGATGTTGTACTCAGCAGAGAGGATACAGAAACCCTTATTATCAGCTCTATCAGACCAGGTATCATCTACGACTCAAGGGACAATCCTATTGATCCAAAAAGGGGAATATTTTCAGGATTGTCACTGAAGTTCGCATCTCCTTTACTGGTATCTGAAACAAATTTTTTAAAGCTTATATTTCATGGAAGCACTTATTATCAGATATTAAAAGGTGTTGTTTTTGCGTTTTCTCTAAGAGGGGGCTTTGCGTGGGGATACCATGGAACTGATGACCTCCCGGTTGTTGAGAGATTTTTTCTTGGAGGGAGATCAACAGTAAGGGGTTATGAACAGGATACACTCGGTCCAAAAGGGCCTGATGGGAATCCTACTGGTGGTAATGCATTTCTTCTTGGTAATCTTGAGATACGTTCATCTATTGGCAGAGGCATTGGTATTGTTGCATTTCTTGACACTGGCAATGTCTGGCGTAAGGTTCAGGATACAGAATTTGGAAGTCTTAAATATACAGCAGGTCTTGGTCTGAGATATAACACACCAGTTGGACCAATAAGGATTGATTATGGTCATAAACTTAAGAAAGAGAAAGGTGAAAGTAGCGGAGAGTTGCACTTCAGTATAGGACATGCCTTTTAAAAGTTCAAAACTCAAAACTAAAAGCTCAAAGGGTATAAAAATAATTCAAAATTCAAAATTTAAAATTCAAAATTTAAAATTTAATATAAAGCGTAAAATATTTTCTGAGTCATTTTTACTAATTACACATCACTCATTATTCATTACAATATTGTTTTTTGCTTTATGCTCGATGCTTTATGCAGGAATAAAGGACCGAGTAGTTGCCTTTGTCGATAATATCGCCATAACCTCGAGTGAACTGGATGAAGTATATTCAGAGTCTATCAAACTTAATCCAGAGATTACAAAAGAAGATGTGCTGAATTCAATGATCAACAGGATATTGCTTCTTAGAGAGGCAAAAAAACTACATCTTAATGCACCTTCAGATGATGAAGTCCTGAAGGAATATATCTCTCTAAAGATGAGACCTCATATAAAGGAGGAAGACATCTCAGACTTTTACCATAAACATATAGATGATTTTCGGGGTAAAGGATTTGAGGCAGTGAGAGAAGAGATAGAACATTATCTTGCTGAGAAAGAGTTAAATCAACTTCTAAAAAAGCACATAGAAGAACTCAGGAAAAAGGCATATATAAAGATACAGTTAGAATAATAAAGTTCAAATTTCAAATACCAATATCCCATCATTGCTGTCCAAAATAATCTAAATTCATAAAACAAACCTGATACACCCCTTAATCCCCTCTTAATAGAGGGGATATGTGGAATTCATTCTTTCAATAAAAGGAATTTACATTATCCTTATCCACCTAAGAATTATTTACATATCCTTTCCCCTCTAAAAAGCATCTACATTATCATTTCCCCTCTAAAAAGAGGGGTGAAGGGGTGTGTTAAAAAGGGTATGTAGGTCTTTCTAAAAACTTATTTTGGACAAGTCTGATATCTCATTTGGAATTTGATTGTTGGAGATTTTTAATAACTGCATGTTCATCGCATTCAGGAAATTTATGACAGCGTAAGCAATCACCCCATATCTTCTGTGGCAGGCTCGATTTATCTATATCTATAAAACCCATTTTTCTGAAAAACTCAGGGATATATGTAAGGGCAAAGACTCTCTTTAGACCTAATTCTTTAGCTTCCTTGAGACATCTTCTGACAAGGTTCCTGCCAATACCTATTTTCTGGTATCCTCTATCAACTGCAAGAGAACGAACCTCTGCAAGGTCTTCCCAGATTATATGAAGTGCACAGACACCTACTATCTTTCCATTATCTTCGCAGACAAAAAAATCTCTCATGCTCTCATAAAGTTCACTTAAGGGTCTTGGGAGCATTTCTTCTCTTTTGGCAAAATCATTTATAAGTTTATGAATATATTTCAGATCAGATATCCTTGCTTTTCTTATCTTCAAAAAACTTTATTCCTTTCTTGATGGCTATCTTGTTCATCTCTATACTGTTTCTACCATGTGCTATTGAGTTCTCAAGTGCTTCAAATACTGATGATTCTGTGAGGAGACCTGTCTTTGCTATCAAGACTCCAATCAATACCATGTTTGCAGACCTCGTATATCCTATTAAACTGGAAATCTCTGTTGCAGGGACTCCGAGGGCATCTATGTCACTCCGAAGGTCAGGACTTTTTATTAAAGATGAGTCGAATATAAGTATCCCCCTTTTCTTCAACATTGGCTGGAATTTCTTTAATGAAGCATCATTCATAACAATCAGGATATCAGGACTTGTAACCACAGGGGAAGCGATCAGCTCATCTGAAATTACAACTGCACAGTTTGCAGTCCCTCCTCTCATCTCTCCACCATAGGATGGAAACCATGTGACTTCTTTATCCTCAAGCATTCCTGCATAAGTGAGAATCTTTCCAAGGAGAAGGATACCCTGTCCACCAAAGCCTCCTATCAATATTCTCTTTTCCAGCTATACCCTCCTTTATCAGTGTTCAAACAAGAGATTGCTTCCCTTTTGATCTATATAATGCCTTTTCAGGTTAACCTGTCTTCAGAGAATTTATCCTTAAAAGTCCCGAGAGGGAATATTGACATCATTTTTTCTCTCAGCCAGACAAGTGAATCTTTCGGGCTAAGTCCCCAGTCAACAGGACAAGGTGAGAGTATCTCAACAAGGGTGAACCCTTTCCCTTCTATCTGATATCTGAAGGACTTTTCTATTGCCTTTTTCGTTGCTAATAGATTTTTATAAGAATCAACTGAAGTCCTAACAATATAGGAAGCACCTTCTATAGTTGACAGGAGTTCTGCAATTCTTAGTGGATAGCCTGCTACTTTAGCGTCTCTTCCTGAAGGTGTTGTAGATGTCTTCTGACCTAAAATGGTTGTCGGTGCCATCTGTCCTCCTGTCATCCCATAGGTAGCATTATTGACAAAGAAGACTGAAATATTTTCTCCTCTATTTGCCGCATGTATGATTTCAGCAGTTCCTATCGCAGCGAGGTCACCATCACCCTGATATGTAAAGATAACCCTGTCAGACATGCTACGTTTTAATCCAGTTGCAACAGCAGGTGGTCTTCCATGGGCCGCCTCAAGGATATCAAAATTGAAATAGTCATAAGCAAATACAGCACACCCAACAGGTGCTATACCTACTACCTTTTCTCTGATCCCAAGTTTATCAATGCACTCTGCGATTAAGCGGTGTATGATGCTATGTCCACATCCAGGACAGAATCTGAAAGGTGCACTCTTGAGGCTTTCAGGTCTCTGGAATACCTTTTTCATTTCCAAATCTTATCCTGATATATCTCAAGAAGTAATCCCTCAAGTAGACCATATTCACTTACGATTAATTCTCTGAATTTAAAAAATTCCATTATGTTAATTGTAAATTGTAAGCCAGGGATTATCAAGTCTTCTCTCCCTAACTCAAGGCCATCTATATTTTTCCTCTCTTCAACTGAAAGGGAAAACAGCTTTTTCTTCATATCATAAAGTCTACTAAGAGGAATCCTGTGGAGATGAACCTTTTCTCTATCATATTTTTTAAGTCTTAAATCAACAGATGCTATGGTTGAGAAAGTGCCCGCGGTCCCTATGAATGATGTATCACTATCTATATAATCTTTCATCTCCTCATATACTTTCTTAATGTGTGAGATAATCTCCCCTTCCAATTCCGAGATATCAGACTCTGAGACTGGATCAGTTTTGATAAACCTTTCATAGAGTTTTACAACCCCGACTGGGATACTCCCCATTCCCACTGGTTGCAAATTTTTACATAATATCCATTCTGTACTACCTCCTCCGATGTCAAAGATGAGGCATGGATAAGACATGTAAGATGAACCAAGAAAAGAAAGAAGGATTCCTTTTAGTGTGAGCTCAGCCTCTTTTTTACCTGAGATGACGTCTATTGAGATACCTGTATCAGAAAGAACTTTTTCTTTAAATATATCTGCATTTTTAGCTTCTCTTAACGCACTTGTGGCAATTGCTTTTGTGGCCACAACACCTTTTTCTTTAATAAGTGAAGAAAACTCCCTCATTACTGAAAGAGAGGTATCCATGTTTTCTGGCATGAGTTTTCCTGAGATATCAACTCCTTCAGCTAAGCGTGTTACCCTCCTTTCATATAATATATCTTTAATATTATTTTCCTTTACTTCTCCTATAAGAAGTCTTATTGTATTTGAACCTACATCAATTGCAGCTAAAATAGGCATGGGTTATTATAAATCATTTTATAAAAATCTTTTAAACCCGAAAAATGCATTTTATGCATTAAAAATTAGTCTTTATTAATACACAAGAAATATCTTGATTTTTCTTAAAGTCCAGTTATAAAATTGACCAGCCTTATGATATAATGAGGACTTAAGATTTTTAGGAAATTTTTGAAAGGAGGTGACAGTTCATGAAGAAGGCATTTGTATTAATATTGTCACTGTTGCTGCTTGTATCTTTCTCATTAGGCGTCAGTGGCTGTAAAAAGGCTGAAAAACCGGCTGAGGCGCCAGCACCGGCTCCAGCGCCAGCACCAGCACCAGCACCGGAGCAGCCAGCACCAGCACCGGAGCAGCCAGCGCCAGCACCGGAGAAACCAGCAGGTAAGTAGTTTACTAAATAAACTTTCAGGGATGGTTCTGCCATCCCTGAAAGTTTTTGTATTAAGACTTTTAAATGATCTGAATCTCTTAATTACTTTTTCATAATCTGGATATATCTTGCGATTCCATTTCTTGTAATCAAACCGATAAAGTTATCTTTTTCTGTTACTGCAAGTCTTCCTTTATCTTTCATAATCATTAATTCAAGGGCTTTAAGGGCATCATCTTCAGGCGATACCTCCCATTCACTGCTACGTGGTATCAAGATATCTGAGACCTTTGTCTTTAACCAATCTGCTCTCGGTATATCTCTTATCTCTTTCAATGTTATGATTCCTACAAATCTATTATCCTCAAAAACAGGGAATCCTCCATAACCATATTTGAGAAAAAAGTCATTAACTGCCTCTTCAACCGTGATTGCTGAATTGAGTGTAACAATATTCCTTGTCATAACATCTTTAACCTTCACTCCAGAAAGGGATTCTTGAAAGGTTGCTTGCTGAAAGCTTGACTGTGCTGCGGTATAAAGAAACCAGCCAATCAACATCAGCCAGAAACCTCCAGCAAAACCAGTAAGTATAGAGAACAGACCAAAAAAGATAAAAAAGAGTGCGATCTTCTGCCCGATTCCTGAGGCCTTCTTAGTGGCATGAAAATAGTCTTTTGTCTTTTCCCATATAATTGATCTTAAGACCCTCCCACCATCCATTGGGAATCCAGGGATAAGATTAAATACACCAAGTATGAGATTTATCTGAGCAAGATAGCTATAAAAGGCTTTTACGCCAGGACTTGAAGCGATAATATAAAGCATAAAAAAGATTCCTGAAAGAAAAAAACTTGAAAGTGGTCCTGCGATTGCTATCCTCAATTCAGCTTTTGGGGTTGGTGGTTCACCTTTCATCTGTGCAACACCACCAAAAATAAAAAGTGTAATGCTGAGAATCGTTATCTTATATCTTCTTGAGACAAAAGAATGTGCAAGTTCATGAAACGTAACAGAGGCAAATAGAAGTAGTGCTCCTGCGGTACCCTTTATCCATTGAGATGATGCTGGAAGCTCTGGAGCTGCCTTTGGAAAATAGTATGTTGATAAAGACCATGTTATTAAACCAAAGACGATTAACCATGAAAAATGAATCCTTATGGGTATTCCCGAGATTGTAAAGATTTTCCATGACCCCTGAAAAAAAGCACCATTCATATATTTTCCCTTTTCCTAATAATAGCCAAGATTACAAAAATTGTCTATCAAAAGGTTGACTCTCCTGTCCATTTATATTAATCTAAGGAAACTTCTTTCAGGAGGTTATAATGAATAGAGATACAAGAATTTTAGGAGCTTTTCTCTTGGGTGGTTTAATAGGTGCAGCTATAGCCTTGCTTTATGCACCACAATCAGGGCGTGAGACAAGGAGAGATATTTCAAAGACAGCGAGAAAAGTCAAAAAGGGCGCTATTGAACTTGTTGATGATATCGTTGAAAGTGTAAGTGATTTTACAGGTGAAGTAAAAGATAAGGCAGAAGATATTATTGAGAGGGGTAAAGAACTTTCAGAAAGTGCAAAGAAAGAGATTCTGGCTGCCCTTGAACATGGTCAGAAAGCGATAGAAAAACAGAGGAAGAAAATAAGCGAGGCATTAGGGCTTTAGTATTTATCACCTTTCTATCATATATCTTTTTTATCGGTAAAACATTTAATTTAAAAGCTGAATAAGTCCTCTTTTTTAAAGATGATGGGCAAAGTTAGAGAAACGAAAAGAGTCCCCAGGGATAGGTGTATAAGGTGTGGGACATGTTGTATGAAAGGTGGGCCTGTTCTTCACAATGAGGATAAAAAAATACTCCTATCAGGGCATGCTGGTTATAACCAGCTCATCACTATAAGAAAAGACGAACTGTCATTTAACCCTATTAAAAACATGATAGAACCTTCAGAAAAGGAACTGATAAAGGTGAGAGGCAGGGGGAAAGATTGGTCGTGTTGTTTTTATGATGAGAAAGAATCAGCATGTATGATTTATGAAAACAGGTTTCTTGAGTGCCGCCTTCTAAAATGCTGGGATACCTCAGATCTTATCTCGGTAATCGGTAAAGATACTTTGGTCCGTAGAGATATCATTAATCTTGATGACCCGATTCTTTTAATCATAGAAATTCACGAAAGAGAATGTCCATATAGCGAGATAAACAAGCTGATTTATGCATTGCCCGAGGAGAAAGACAAATCGAAAATACTAGCTAAACTAAAAGATTTTATGAATAAAGACTTTGCAATACGTTCATATGCCCTCTCTGAATTAGGACTCAAGCCAGAGTTCGAACCCTTCATTTTTGGAAGGCGACTCTCTCATACTCTTAGCGCCTGTGGAATCTCAGTCAGCGTCTCTCAAGATATTATCAAATAAGTCAGGTTTATCTATTTAGTATTTCTTCGACTTCTTCTTGGCAACTTTCTTTTTAGCCCCCTTAGCCTGCTTCTTTGTTGTCTTCTTTTTTATCGTTGTAGTTTTCTTAGGGACTGCGGAAATTTTTGTTACTTCCATTCCACAGCAGTAAATAGGGCTCAATTTTGTTTCAAGAGTTTCTGTAACAACGACCTCAGTCCCGCACTGTTTACACTCATAAGTAACGACCATCGCCTCTGCCATAAAAATTCCTCCTTTTTTTGATTTTTCTGTATATTATACAAAAATTGTTTAAAATCAGACTTGTGCAAAATAAGCTTCTTAGAAAAACCTACACATTATTTAAACACCCCTTCACCCCTCTTTTCAGGTGAGAAAGGATATTGTAAATGCCTTTTATTGAAACAATGAATTCCATATATCCCCTCTATTAAGAGGGGATGTAGTGGCGTGTCATAAAAGCAACCTTGTTTTAAAAAGATGCATGAATCTTAACTAAATACCTTATCTTATGCAGGTTAGATTATTTTGGACAGCAACGATTTAAAATATATTACATAAATTTATTGGTTTAAAGCGGGTTTAATGATGATTGAACACTAATTAGCAACTTTTTTAACAGATATATTCTGCTGTGGAGTGAACATAGGGTCAATGTCGTATGCTATTTTGAAATACTTGTTAGACTCATCGAATTTCCGCATTTTATATAATGCATAACCAATGTAATAATAGACAGAAGAATCAGGTTTTTCTTTTGCATAATCCTTGAAGAGCCTTACAGCCTCTTTGTATCTTCCTGTATAGTAATAATGAAAAGCTTTTTCATATTTGTTATCTGCATTTGCTAAAACAGCATCAGAGGCTGAAAATAATACAAAAACCATAATGAATAAAATACTAAGCTTTTTCATAAAACCCTCCAGAAGAAGAAATTATCTGTTTTTACAAATTTCATCTATAAAATAAATTACTGATGAAAGATTATAAAGTGACAAAACTCACAATGAATTCTATCAAACTTTTCCAAAATTTGTTCAAGATAACAATCTTCTGACATCTCCTACGCGAAGAGTTACCTTGATTGAGTCAAGGTACTCAAGAATTGGAAGGGCATATTTCCTTGTTGTTGATAGGATGTCTCTAAACTCTGCTACAGTCATCTCAGGTTTTCTGCTGAAGAAGTCCTTTAGTTTATTGATCATCTCATTATAAACAGAAGAGGTCAAATACATAGAATCACTGATCCTAACAAGGGTTCCTTCCTTTACTAAAAGCCTTAAAATATCAGAAAGGTGTTTTTGATCCAGCTTTAGTGATTGAGACAATTCCTCTTTTGTAGGTGGTTGAAATCTGCTATTTTCTAATATTTCAAGTATCTTAGCTTTCATTAATTTTTCTGTTTTGGATAGAACGGTACTAAAAGTCTTAAGCCGCACAATCTCCTTTTCAATAACAACATCTTCGAGAGATATAATTAGTCCATTAAATAACCTTGGTTCCATCTTCATCATTACTCTTATTTCTTCCTTTGGCATACCAGGCTTCAAAGGGTTTTTCGAATGGAAATCATTTAATGTCTTTATAATCTTCTCCCTGAATACATCAAAAAAGGTTTTATGAATAAGAATGTCTTCTATTTCTATAATTACACCATCCTTTTTCAATCTAAAAATAGCATCTTTTATGGCTGGTATCTCAGCTTTTATCCATCCTTCAAGCATCATATTAGAGATTCCATGGAGTCCTGACTGTTCAATCTTAAAGGAGATTTTTTCAAAGATACTACTTTCCTCAAAAGCCATTAATTTTTGAACAATTTCTTTTTGTTTTCTCTTTGGAGGAGACGGATCAAGCACCTCTCCTCCCCCTATAGTGTCTACAGGGGAAAACCTTCTTATTATGTATCTGTCTCCTGACATAGATACAACCGGATCCTGTAATCTCAACTGGCAGTAACAACTCTCTCCTGGTTTTAATTCATCCTTTTCATAAAGGATGACCCTTGCAACAGTCTCAGAAGTAGTAAGATGAAAATGGACAAGCATTTTATTCTTAAGGATTGGTGCATCTGGTAGAAGATCCACTTTTGCATCAATAATCTTCGTGGGGACAAACCTTCCCGGCAATACAACAGCATCTCCCCTTTTTAAATCTTCTTTTTCAACTCCCTGTAGATTTATCGCCACCCTTTGTCCTGCGTATGCAGTCTGTATTGGATTACCATGGCTGTGAAGCCCTCGAACCCTGCTCTTGATATTGCTTGGAAGTATTTCTACAGGGTCATCAACAGAGATGCTACCTGAAACAGCAGTACCAGTGACCACAGTTCCAAAACCCTTGAGTGTAAAGACCCTGTCTATGGGAAGCCTGAAGAGACCCTTTACAGGCTTTGTTTCAACATTTAGTGCTACTTTTCTTATCTCTTCTTTAAGGAGTTCTATGTTGAACATAGTTTTTGAGGAGACAGGAACTATAGAAGCTCCATCAAGGAATGTCCCCCTGACAAAATCCTTTACTTCATCCATCACAAGCTCAATCCATTCACCATCTACAAGATCAGCCTTTGTAATTGCGACGAGACCTGATTTGATCTTCAGAAGATTACAGATATATAGGTGTTCGCGGCTCTGAGGCATGATACCTTCATCAGCAGCAATCACAAGAAGAACAAGGTCTATGCCTCCCGCACCTGCAAGCATGTTCCTGACAAGTCTTTCATGCCCAGGGACATCTACGATCCCAATTGTAAGTCCATCAGGATATCTTAAGTCTGCAAAACCGAGATCAATCGTGATGCCCCTTTCTTTTTCTTCTTTGAGTCTATCAGGGTCTATTCCTGTGAGAGCCTTTACAAGGGCGCTCTTACCATGGTCTATATGACCTGCAGTCCCGAGTATTACATGACGCATAATAGGTCATCCCTTTTTTTCTTTACTATTCCAGCCAACTCAGCCTTCCTTAAAAGTTCCTTAACAGCCAATAACCCTTCTTCTTTGATATCCAAAGAATATTCATTCACGTACAAATTTATATGCTGTTCTATTACATTATCTTCGAGCTCCTGAGCATACTGTTTTATATAAGACCTTGACTCATTTCTATTATTCAAAGAATACTCAATGCTCTTCCTTATAACTGATTCAATCTTCTTTATAATATCCTTCCCTATATTTCTTTTTGCTATAATGCATCCAAGTGGCAGGGGCAGACCTGTATTTTTCTCCCACCACTCTCCAAGGTCTATAATCTTTTTCAGACCATACGAAGGATAGGTGAATCTTCCTTCGTGGATTACCAAACCCACATCTACTTCTCCTTTAACTACAGAATCCATGATTTTGTGAAAAGGGATTTCTATGAACTGAGGAAAAAGAGGATTTGGGATATTACTCTCAGAGATAAAGAGTTGTAAGAGGAGATTTGCAGTCGTCAGCCTTCCAGGAATAGCTATCTTTTTTTTGTTCAGATCTTGAACATCAAAATCCTTTTTTGAAACTATGAGGGGACCGCAATTTTTCCCTATTGCACCTCCAGAGCGGAGAAGACAGTAATTTTCGAGCAGATATCCAAGTGCATGATATGAGGTCTTTGTAATATCAAGTTCAGACCTTAATGCCATCTGATTGAGGGTCTCTACATCAAGTAGAACTTCTTTAAAATTCAAACCTCTGGTATCTATTTTTTTATTTGCAATAGCATAAAAAAGAAAAGTATCATTCGGGCATGGTGAATAACCAAGGGAGAAGGTTTTCATAAAGATTCACCGCAAAGATATTTGCCTGATTTTAATATTGTCTTTTTTGTTCCATCCTTATAAATTAATCTTACTGTTGGCTTAAAAAAGACAAAGTCCTGGTGAAAAGGTGTCCTGACCTTTCCACCAAAAGAACTGTTATCACCCAGAGCAATGTGAATTGTCCCGAGTATCTTTTCTGATTCAAGGATGTTATCAGGCTTTGTAGCACGTTCATTTGTGCCAAGACCAAGTTCTGCAATATTACCATTTTCTTTCCTTTCTGAAAGCCTTTTCTTCAGATATTCTGCATACTCATCTTTCCCTTCTATATTAATAACGTATCCTTCTTTAACAGTAAGTATTATAGGAGAGTTGAGTCGCCTCGTTGGAGCCCACTCAAGTATAAGCCTTCCTTTTGCCGTTCCTTCAAGAGGAGACATGCATACCTCACCTGCAGGTAGGTTGCTGAAAGAACCCGGTCTTCTCAGAATCCCTGTATCAGAGAAGGTCTTTCTACCTATTTTAGAGAAAGAGATGAATGAACCATTTAAGGTCTTTACCTCGATAAAATGAGCCTTGCTTATCTCACCTGAAATCTTTTTTGTCCTTTTTGCAAGTGTTTTCCAGTCAACGCACATTGGACCCTCAAACATAGACATATCAAATAAAGGCATACTTGCATATCTGCAACCACAGACTCTGTTCAGAAAATCCCTGAACCTTGTATGGCTTGTAGAATAGTTTGAAAGGGCAATAACACAATTAACTGAATCCTTCCTATATTTTTTGATGATTTCCTCTGCCTTCTTTATATCTTTATCGTTTGCTTCTTTTGAGAGAATAGATGCAAAAAGACCTTCCTTTTTCAATGCCTTAACTGTCCTTTGTCCAAAAGCGAGCTTCCACAATTCTTCTGGTGGTTCTACACCATGTGAACAGGTTGCTGGATATTCATAAAAAAGTATCCTTTTACAGAAATTTTTCCCTATCTCAGCAGTCAGTAGTGAAAGGGTTCTTAAATTAAATCTCCTCTGTCTCTCTGAATCATCCATCTCTTCTTTTTCTAAAGGTATATCAGTAAAGACAAGAACCCTCTCATGTTTTTTTACTCCGAGGTTTATCCTGAAAATGTTTCTCAGAATTGAGGCTATCAATTATATCTACCTGAATAAGAATTGCATCTGTTCAAGATGTTCACCTGGAAAACTGATTGGATAATTATTGTCAAAACAGGCAGTGCAATAATTATGGGATTCAGGAATAATTCTTTTGAGCCCCTCCAGACTCAGATAAGAAAGGGAATCTGCAGTAATATATTTTCTGATCTCTTCAATAAGATGGCTCGATGCAATAAGCTCCTGCCTTGTTGGTGTGTCTATTCCATAAAAGCATGGTCCAATAGTAGGAGGTGAGCTTATCTTCAGATGTACTTCTTTTGCACCTCCACTCTCCCTCACCATCTTGACAATCTTTTTGCTCGTTGTTCCCCGAACGATTGAGTCATCTATCACAATAACCCTTTTACCCTCAAGGAGCTTTCTTACAGGATTAAGTTTTATCTTAACCCCAAAATGTCTTATATGATGCTTCGGCTCTATGAATGTCCTCCCAACATAATGGTTTCTTATAAGACCAAAATCAAAAGGTATCTTGCTTTCTTCTGAAAAACCTATTGCTGCTGGCACTCCTGAATCAGGGACAGGGATAACGAGGTCTGCGTTGTTCATAGATTCTCTCGCAAGCTGTCTTCCAAATTCCTTTCTCATCTCATTTACGCTTAAGCCACCAAAGATATTGCTATCTGGTCTTGAAAAGTAGATAAATTCAAATACACAGAAAGCCCTCCTATAACTGTTCATAAGCTTCATAGACCTTAGACCTTCTTCCCCTATGATGAGGACCTCGCCTGGCTCTATATCCCTTACATACATAGCTCCTATAAGATCAAATGCGCAGGTCTCTGAGGCTACAATATAAGCACCATCTTTTATGCCAAGGGAAAGGGGTCTTACACCATAAGGGTCTCTAACAGCGATCAGTTCTTTTTCTCTTAAAATCAGGAGACTGAAAGCCCCGCTTATCTGCTTAAGAGCATATAAAACCCTCTCATAAAAGTCATCACCCCTTGAATGTGCAATAAGATGAACGATTACTTCACTATCAGAAGAGGATTGAAATATTGCCCCTTCATTTTCGAGAGAGGTTCTGATCTCTAATGCATTTATGAGATTTCCATTGTGTGCTATTGCAAGAGTACCAAGGGCAAATTTTGCTACGATGGGCTGGACATTTCTTAAAACACTGCTACCTGCTGTAGAATATCTATTATGTCCTATAGATATATGACCAGGGAGCCTCCTAAGTCTTTTTTCGTTAAAGGCATCAGCAACAAGTCCTCTGGATTTTTCAAGAAATAAATGTCTACCATCAGATGAACAGATACCAGCGCCTTCCTGACCCCGATGCTGTAACGCATATAGTCCGAGGTATGTTAAATTTGCAGCCTCAGGATGTCCGTAAACACCAAAGATACCACACTCTTCATGGATGTCGTGGATCACAGAATATTTTAACATAACAAGGCTTCATACCCGCAACCTTAACAAAACCATTGACCTTATTTTTATTCTATGGTAGAAAAAGACATGGAGGAAAAACAGAAGATATTATCTTCTCTACCATCTGTGGATGAAATTTTAAGAAGTGAACAGGGTAAGATGTGGTTAAATATATACCCGAGGAGATACCTTATTCAAGCAATAAGGGAAGTACTTGATTCAAGAAGAAAGGAGATATTGAAAGGACAAATCTCTGAGATCTCAGAAGAATCAATGATGGCTGAAATTGAAAATACTGTTGAAAGACTTTCCTCTTATAGTCTCAAGCCTCTTATAAATGCTACAGGGGTAGTCATACACACAAATTTAGGACGTTCCCTGCTCTCTGATAAAACACTTGAAAATATTAAAAAAGTCTCGGGTAATTATTCAAATCTTGAATATGATCTCCGAGCAGGGAAAAGAGGTAAGAGATATGTCCATGTCGTAAGAATCCTCAGAGAAGTCACAGGAGC
>JBNAVX010000031.1:1050-26834 GCA_049700155.1 Thermodesulfovibrionales bacterium | reverse complement strand
CCCTCTTGTGAGGTTTTTACCAATTTGAACTTTAACAGGTGCAAGTGAATTCTCAAGGACCTGTAAATCTGTATTTACTGCAATAAATTCAACCCCTTGCAGGTTTGAGGCAATCATATTATTGATTGCATTTCCTCCAGCTCCTCCTACACCTATTACCTTGATCTTTGCATTTTGTCCTCTCACCTCTTCGATCTCAAACATGGACACCTCCTGATTTATTCTTAATTAAGACCTTTTATCATAATTATCTGAATACTTCTGAAACCCAGTTCTTCATCTTCCCAAATATTCCCCGGGTATTATTTTCATAAAAAAATTCCCTTGACTCTTTACTGAAACCATAAGTAACAAGACCTATACCCGTTACATATGCAGGATTATTGATTTCACCCCTACACCCATTTATACCATCTGGATAACCTATTCTGACAGGAAGCTGTAATATTGCCTCAGCCATTCTATCAAGTCCTCTAAGAAGAGACCCTCCACCAGTAAGGACGATACCAGATGATGCAATATCATATGCAGACATGCACTTTAGCTCATTCCCAATCAATTCAAATAATTCTTCAGCCCTTGGTTGAATGATTTCTGAAAGATATCTTGCAGATATCTTTCTTTCCTGTCCTGCCTGCACAATGTCTATCATATCTTCTTTATTAACCATATGTGCAAATGCATAACCAAAATTCCTTTTTAACCTCTCTGCCTCTGATACAGTGACCCTCAGACCGATTGCAATATCATTTGTAAAGTGATTTCCACCAACTGGAATGAATGAAAAATTCAATACTCTTCTATCCTTAAATAAAACAATATCAGTTGTCCCTCCAATATCAGCAACTACAACACCGAGCTCTTTTTCATCATCAGTTAGAATTGCTTCTGCTGATGCAATAGGCTGAAACACAATCTCTATAATTTTAATTCCTGCTTTTTCACAACATTTAATAATATTCTGGATATATGAAACAGGAACAGTAACAATATGGACTTTTGCCTCCAGCCTTGTTCCTTTCATTCCCAGAGGGTCTTTTATCCCATTCTGACCATCAACCGCATAACCTGCCGGGATAACCTGAAGAACCTCTCTATCAATAGGTATATAAACACTCTTTGCTGACTCGATTGCCTGTTCAATATCAATAAGGGTTATTTCTTCATTCTTAATCCCTACTGCACCATAACTATCAAAAACCTTGACATTAGTCCCTGCAATACCGACATATACAGAATCTATCTCCTTACCTGTATTAATCTCTGCTTCTTTAATAGCTCTTTTGATAGATTCTACTGTATGCTCTATATCCACTATCACTCCTTTTCTTATACCATCAGAAGCAGATGTGCCTATCCCGATTATCTCCAAACCATCTTTTTCAAACTCTCCTACTACAGCACAGACTTTGGTATTGCCAATATCAAGCCCACATATATGTCTATCTTTCTTCATCTGATAACCTCTTTTACAGGCCTGACAACTACTTTGTTTTCAAACCTCAAGTCTATATAATCAATAGGGATATTTCTTCTCTTAATCTCTCCTTCCAGCTCGACAAATCTCTCAAGTTTTCTCTTATAGTCTCCTGAACCAATCTTAACAATAGTTCCGTCAATAACAGCAGTCAATTCCTGAGGTCTGGATACTATTATTTCTATCTGATTCCTTTCAGTTGAAAATCCAAGTTCTTTCATTGCCATTGCAAGACTGAGTGCTTCTGAAAAACCTTCATCTTTATTATATGGGTTTGCTCTTATCACTGGCAGAAAAGGAATCGGGTCATTTCTCAGCTCTTCAAGAAGGTCACCCTTATCATTAATAATAAAAAGGCGATTATTCATTTCAAGAAGGGCAAAAGGAGCAACCTCATCAATAAGGATAGACAGAGTGTCAGGTAATTCTTTTCTTACACTGACTGACCTGATCCATGGTGATCTGAGCAGTTTCTCACAAATCTTTCTGCCAGAAACTGTAATCAGACTATCATTTTCATGAATCCCTGAAAGAGACTTCAGTTCTTCATCTGTAAGATTTTTATTTCCATAAAAAACTATATTTCTGATTGGAAAAGTAGTTTTTAGTTTACTTAAAGATATAAATAAGACTATAGTTATCGCAGAAAAGAGTATTACAACAACTGAAATGTTAAAGATAAACCTGATCTTTCCTCTCTTATTCTTTCTATTGCTTTCTTTTTTCACTGTCAATAATAGCACCTCTCAGTATCTCTTCTATTAAAACAGGGAAATCTATCCCTGCTTCTTTTGCGATCTTCGGGAGGAGACTAGTCTCTGTCATACCCGGAATTGTATTGACTTCAAGAACATATGGGTTGCCCCTTCCATCAATCTTCAGATCAACCCTTGTGGCGCCTTTGCAACCAAGTGAAGTATGTGCTTTAAGGGCTACTTCTTTAGCCTTTTTGTAAGCCTTACTACTTATCTCTGGAGGAAGTATATATTCTGTCTTACCAGCAGTATACTTGGCTTCATAATTGTAGAATTCGAGAGATGGCTTTACTTCAACACCTCCAAGAACTTCACCATTAAGGATTCCTATATGAACCTCTTTCCCTTTTATATATTTTTCAATGATAATTCTGTCACTCAATCTAAAAGCCTTTTTAATTGCTGAATTAAACTGACTTTCTTCTCTTACTATACTTACACCGATGCTTGACCCCTCTGTTGTGGGCTTAACTACCCAGGGCATAGGAAACTTGATAACAGTCTTTGATTTCTGATTGATTAACGAAGACTGACGAGTGATGACTGTAAAGGGTGGAACAGGAATCTTATTATATAAAAATATTTTTTTAGATGCCTCCTTGTCCATAGCAAGGGCTGAAGCAAGAACTCCGGAGCCAGTGTAAGGTATCCCCATAACCTCGAGCATACCCTGTATAGCACCATTCTCACCAAAACCTCCATGAAGTGCTATAAATGCTATCTCTATATTTTTCTTCCTGAGAACATCATAGATATTGTGGTCTACATCTATGCCAACAACCTTATAACCTAATCCTTTCAATGCATTATAGACTGCTTTTCCACTTCTCAATGAGACTTCTCTTTCAGTCGATTGACCGCCCATTAAAACACCTATGCGCTTTTCTGTTAACCTCATTCTCTGCCAATTATCATGATCTCAGGTTCAAGTTCAATACCTGAGACTTCTTTTACTTTTGCTCTCACATCTTCCATCAGCTTTATAAAATCAGATGCCTTTGCCTTTCCTCTATTAATAAAGAAATTTGCATGTATTTCACTTACCTCAATATCACCAATTCTCATCCCTTTGCATCCTGCTTCATCAATCAATTTACCTGCTGATAATTCAGGAGGATTCTTAAATACACATCCTGCAGATGGTTCTGAAAGAGGTTGACTCTCCCTTTTCTTCTTTAAGAAATCTGTTATCTTTGTAGTAACATTTTCTTTTTTGTCTTTCTTCAAAACTATCTCTGCGCTGAGTATCAGCTCTTTTAAAGAAATATTCGAACTTCTGTATCCAAATTTAATATCCTCGGATTTCATATCTCTGATCCTGCCATCTGTATCCATTAAAGATACTAGAACAAGCACATCCTTCATCTCATAACCAAAGGCACCTGCATTTCCCCATATTGCACCTCCAATAGAGCCTGGTATTCCTGCAAGTCCTTCAATACCAGAATATCCATTCTCTTTAGAAAATTGTACAAGCCTCTGAAGCGGAGTTCCTGACTCAACATAAATGTTCACAATCTCTTCATCTTCATTTATAATCTCCATCTTTTTAAAAGATCTGAGAGATATAATGGCGCCTTCAACACCCCCATCCCTGATCAGGATATTTGTTCCATTACCAATAGGCAAAAAAGGCATATTATTTCTTTTTAATACAGTCAATATATTTTTCAGGGAAGAAATGTCATAGGGTATAAGAAATATATCAGCAGGACCACCTATCCTGAGAGATGTATGCCTCGCCATAGATTCATTAAATCTCACCTCACCATTAAAAAAGACTTCAGAAAATATATCTTTAAATTTCTTTTTCACTTTAAAACTCATATCAATATAGTTTGTTACCGTTTCCATTATGTTTCCTGAGTTTGTTGAACCTTCAACCTTTGTAATATCTCATCTCCCATCCTCCACACATCACCTGCACCGAGTGTGAGTAGCACATCTCCTTTACGGATCTGAGCAATAATATGCCTTATAGCCTCTTCTCTATCTCTAATATATAAAGCTTCGCATTGACTGTTTCTCTTAATCTGTTCAAAAAGCACACCTGAATTTATACCCTCTATTGGTTTCTCTCCAGCAGGATAAATGTCAAGAAGGACAAGGGCATCTGCATCCCTGAAAGAAAATGAAAATTCATCAAGCAGGTCTCTCGTCCTTGTATATCTATGAGGCTGAAATAGAACAAATAACCTCCTTCTCTTTTTATCCATTATCTCTGACTCATTGTTTCCATTATTGAATAGTCCCTGTTTTGCAGCTCTCAGAATTGCCTTTATCTCTGTAGGATGATGTCCATAATCATCAAATATCTTTACCCCTTTTACTTCACCTTTGAACTCAAACCTTCTCTGTATTCCTTCAAAATTTTTTAATGCCTCTTTTATACTCGTCAAGTCTATCTGGAGCTCTAAAGCAACCCCTATCGCGGCTAAACTGTTAAGTACATTATGTTCTCCAACAAGAGGGAGATCAAATCTACCTAAAACCTTTCCTTTATAAACTACTTCAAAATTAATGGACATAAAACCCTTCTGAATATTTCTTGCATATATCTCTGATTCGCTACCAAAACCATATGTTATATATCTCCTGTGTAAGGATGTTAAAATCTCTCTTAGATATTCATTTTCCATACAGACTATCGAAACACCATAAAAAGGAATCTTATTTAAAAAAGACACAAAAGCACCTTTCATAGCCTCCATTGTCTTGAAAAAGTCCATATGTTCTCTGTCAATATTAGTTGCAACCGCTATAGTAGGAGATAATTTTAAAAATGACCCATCACTTTCGTCAGCTTCTGCAACAAGAAATTCTCCTTGCCCAAGTCTCGCATTGCTTCCTGTTGCCTTCAGTCTTCCTCCAATGATAACAGTAGGGTCAAATCCTGCATGTGCGAGAACTGTAGATATCAGAGATGTTGTTGTAGTCTTCCCATGTGCTCCTGCAACAAGTATGCTGTATTTGAGTCTTGCTATCTCAGCAAGCATCTCTGCACGTGGAATAACAGGGATAGACCTTCTCTTTGCCTCAATAACCTCGGGATTATCTTCAGGGACTGCTGACGATATCACAACTACATGGGCATCATCAACATTATCAGATTTGTGCCCGATATATATTTTTATACCCTTCTGCCTCAATCTATTCGTCGTTTCTGTATCCTTTAAATCAGAGCCTGTGACTTCATAACCAAGATTATGAAGTAGCTCAGCAATACCTGACATTCCGATGCCACCTATGCCGACAAAGTGTATTACCTTATAACGTTCGAACATATCCTTAATTTCTAATTTCTAATTTTTGCATCCTGACTTTCTTTTACCAAGCTCAATGCTATGTCAACTACTCTGGAACATGCATCAGGTCTTCCGAGTGTTCTGCTATTCTTCTGCATCTCAGCCCTCATCGATTCATTTTCATAAAGTATCCTTATGGTATTTGAAAGGGTTTCACCATTCAATTCATTATCACGAATGACTTTTGCTGCTCCCATCTCAAGAAGCTTAATTGCATTAAGTTCCTGATGACGACCTGCAGCATAAGGATATGGAACCAAAATAGAAGCCTTTCCAAGTGCAGTAAGTTCTGCAAGTGTAGTTGCACCTGCCCTTGAAATGACTAAATCAGAAACTGCATATGCCTCACCCATCTCGAATATAAAATGAGTGACAGTTCCTCTAAAACCTAATTTTCTGTAAGCACTTCTTACTCTTTCAAAATCTTCTTTACCTGTCTGGTGGAGAAATTGGATTTTATCTTTCAGATCATATAGATGGTTCAGGGATTCTATTATCGCATTATTTATGCTCCTTGCTCCGAGACTTCCTCCGAAGATGAAGATCGTAAATAATCCCTTTTCAAGTGAAAATAATTTATATCCATATTCAATATTCCCTCTCAGTATTTTCGTTCTTATAGGATTTCCTGTTAGATATGTCTTCTCCTTTGGAAAATAAGGAATGCTTTCCTGATAAGTAGCACAGATAGCCTTTGCAAATTTTCCAAGAATCCTGTTCGTAAGTCCTGGGATACAATTCTGTTCAAGTATGATCGTTGGGATTGACAGAATAGAGGCAGTTAGCATTATCACTCCTGAAGCATATCCTCCAACGCCTATCATAATATCAGGCTTCACATCCTGTATAATCTTATAAGAATCTTTTGAAGATAAAATCATCTTTGCTATTGCCTTTATCTTTCTTTTGAAAGATACACCAACCACTCCTTCTGCACTTAAAAATTTTATTGGATATCCCTCTCTCGGGACAATCCTTGCTTCTATGCCATTTTCTGTTCCAACGAATATTACCTCTGTATTCCTGTTTCTGCTTTTAAATTCTTCAGCAACAGCAAGCCCCGGAAAAAGATGTCCTCCTGTACCACCACCTGCAATTATAACCCTCATTCATCGCTTCCCCGTTTCCCTGCCGACATAATTCTTTTTGTTTTTCTCCGCGCAATCAACCTATATTTATTATCCAGCACCTCTTTTTCATTTATCCCTCTTGATATATTTAGCAGAATACCTATTGCAGCCATATTCACAAGTAGAGATGATCCACCATAGCTGATAAATGGTAAAGGCAACCCTTTTGTAGGCACCATGCCAGTCGCAACTGCAAAATTGATAAGAGCCTGTAAAGAAATCATGAGAGATAGCCCAATAGCCAGATAATAAACGAACATATCTTTTGCTCTATTTGCAATAGAAATACCCCTGATCAAAATTAATAAAAAAAGTATAATGACAACAGAAACTCCTATGAAACCAAACTCTTCTCCGATTATTGAAAATATAAAATCAGTATGTGATTCAGGCAGATAGGATAACTTCTGTCTTGAACCACCAATACCGACACCTGAGATTCCACCACTTCCAAAGGCTATAAAGGACTGCACAAGTTGAAAACCGCTGTCCTGAGAGTCTTTCCATGGATCTAAAAAGGACATTATCCTCCTGAGACGATAAGGTTCCATCAGAAGTTTATAAAGAACTGGTAATGCTAATAAAGAGAGAGAAAAGATGTATCTTATTCTTGTGCCTGAAAGAAAAAGCATTGAGAATGTGAGGAAAGCAAGACTCATCGCAGCACCAAAGTCTGGCTGTTTGATAATAACAGCTTGAAATATAGCCATGATAATAATAGGTTTTAAAAAAGATATAAAATTGTCAGTTCTATACTCTGATGCTGATAGATACTTCGCAAGGAATATGACCATTGAGAGCTTTACAAATTCTGATGGCTGAAAAGTAGAGGGCCAGAGCCTAATCCATCTCCTCGCACCTCCAGCACTCACGCCGATTCCCGGCAGAAATACAAGCATCAGCAGAATAAAAGAGACAATAAGAAGTGGCACTGCTATCTTTTTTAAATAATAAGGGCTAATTCTAAAAGCAATATACATAAATCCAAATCCTATCAAGATCGTAAACAGGTGTCTTTTGAAATAATAAAATTCGGTTATACCTTTTCTTTCAAGGACAGGAGTAATAACTGATGTAGAACTATATATCATGAGTGCTCCAAAAACAACAAGGGTAAGCGTACTGAAAAATAGCAACCTGTCATATGTGTCATAAAGTGGCCTTTCCATCATTTCAGTCCATTAACTATTTTTTTGAACTGTCTACCTCTGTCCTCAAAATCAACAAACATATCAAAACTCGCACATCCTGGGGAAAGAAGGACAATATCACCTTTTGTCGAGATATTTCTTGATATCAAAGCTGCCTCTTCCAGATTTTTAGCTAAAAAGGTCTCTACGAGATCACCGAGTGCCTTATTAATCTTTTCAGCTGCCTCTCCAATAAGGACCATTGCTTTAACCTTTTCTTTTACTAAATTTCTTAATACAGAGAAGTCTCCTGCTTTATCTCTTCCTCCAGCTATCAGGATAATAGGCTCTTCAAAACTTTCTAAAGACTTTATTACTGCACCAATATTAGTCCCCTTTGAATCATTAAAATACTTCACACCATCTATTTCTCTAACAAACTCCAGCCTGTGTTCAAGACCGCTGAATTCTTTCAGAGAATTTCTTACTGCATCGATTGGACACCCTGCAAGAAGAGCCATGGCTGAAGCAGCCATGGCATTCTCCAGGTTATGGACTCCTTTAATCTTTATCTCTTCAGTATCTATTAGTCGTGAATGCCGGGCAGCGATCAGCGGGTTAGAGAGATTGCAATATATTTTCCCATTTTTAAAATAGACACCTTCAACTTCTTTCTCCCGGCTAAAGTAAAATATCTCTGGTTTTATACTTTTCATTTTTAATTTTTCATCTACAACCTTAATCAACTCTTTATCATCAGCATTGATTATCAGAAAATCACCTTCCCCTTGATTCAGGAATATCCTTAACTTTGCATCATAATAATCCTCAAGACGATGATACCTATCAAGGTGGTCAGGTGTTATGTTAAGTATCAAAGCACCCTTCGGTCTAAAATCCTGAATTGACTCAAGTTGAAAACTTGAGACCTCAGTAACAATATAATCCATTTGGAAGTTCACAGTCTGGGTCTCAGAATCTTGATTTTTTACTAAATTTCTAACTTTTGACTTACTACTCTTAATAATTTTAAAAATCTCCTCTGTCAGGGCAATCCCTATATTTCCTCCAAGAATCGTTCTGTAGCCACCCTTTTTCAACATAAAGTCAGTCAGAGAGGTCGTAGTAGATTTTCCATTTGTTCCTGTAATAGCTAAAAATTGCACTTTTAGTAAAGGCAAGGATGAGAGCTCACTATTGGCTAATGACCGAATTATCAGGTATGCAAGCTCAAGCTCGCCTATTATTGGTATGCCCTTTTCCCTTGCTTTTGAAAGTGGCAGGATATCGAGAGGAACACCTGGACTTATTATAACCATGTCAGCCGATAAAAAAATATCTTCTGGGTGTCTTCCAAGCACTGTTTTGACATCTGGTGCAATATTGCCAATGAAACTCTTTAGTTCACTTCCATTTTTTCTATCTGTTACTATTACTTCAGCACCGAGTTCAGAAAGTAGATTTGCAGCACCTACACCACTTCTTCCGATGCCAACAATGGTTATCTTTTTATCCTTTATTTCCATTTTCATTCTTATTTGCGACTATATGATTTTTCCGTTTCACAATTTTCATCCTATTTTTCTTCTTTGCAAATGCTTTAGATTTTTTATTTTTAACTTTACTCTTTGCTATTATTTTCCTCTTTGTTTTGAGCTTTGAACTCTTAACTTTAAACTTCTGACTCTTTTTATAAGATGCCTTCTTCATATTAAGAAAATCATAATCAGCCTTTGTAAAGAATATGACAGCTTCTTCCTTGTTTGCTAAGACCTGGAATCCTCTTCCGATCAATTCTTCTGACTCTTTCCATAGAGTAGTCCTACTTGGACTTCCCAGAATCGCAACGATGACAGTTCCTCCTTCACGTTCTGCAGCACATACGAAACAGTGTCTTGCCTCACGTGTATATCCTGTCTTACCACCTATTAAATCCTCTTCAGACCACAAAAGTTTATTAGTGTTCTTCAGAAATAATTCATTTCCTCCTCCAGTCAGTATCCCTGCAACACGTGTCCCTATTATCTCTCTAAGCTTAGGATAGCTGAGTGCATATCTCATTATTCTTGCTAAGTCAAAAGCAGTAGTGTACTGACCACATCCTGGGAGACCATGAGGATTTATAAACCTTGTATCAGTCAGCCCCATACTCTCAGCCTTCTTGTTCATCATATTAACAAACTTCTCTTCAGAACCTGCTACTGCCTCTGCAAGTGCAACAGCTGCATCATTTGCTGATTTTAAAAGTGCAGCATAAAGCAGTGTTTCAATAGTAACTTCATCACCTTCTTTAAAGCCTGCCTTTAAAGGAGCAACACGGGTAACATTTTTACTAATCTTTATGACCTTTGATAGGTCTGCATTCTCCATGACTAATATCGCTGTCATAAGTTTTGTTGTACTCGCAGGTGGAAGTCTGAGATTCGGATTTTTTGCATACAAGATTCTGCCTGTAGATTCTTCCATTACAACAGCAGATCGGGCATTTATATCATCAGCGAAAGAAATTGAGAGTAAAAGGTAAAAAACTAAAAGTAAAAAGACAGATATGGATAAAAGGATCTTTGTTTTGAATCTTAAATTTTGAATTTTGAATTCTTTCCCCATATTCATCTCACCTTTAAGGTCGCAAGGCTTAATAAGGCAAGCATTATCCCGATTATCCAGAACCTTACTATTACCTTTGGTTCAGGCCATCCCTTCAACTCAAAATGATGATGTATAGGTGCCATTTTGAATATCCTCTTGCCTGTGAGTTTAAAAGAAAATACCTGAAGTATGACTGATAAGGTCTCTATAACAAATATTCCACCCACCACAGCAAGGACTATCTCGTGTTTTGTAATTACAGCAATAGTTCCAAGGGAGCCACCAAGTCCAAGAGAACCAACATCACCCATAAAAACATCAGCAGGATAAGAGTTATACCATAAGAAACCGAGTGATGCACCAAACATAGCGCCACAAAAGACCGTCAGTTCTCCTGTCAGCGGGAGATAAAGAACCTGAAGATACTGCGCCAATCCTTTATGTCCTGAGATGTAAACAAGTGCACCAGTGGCAAAGGCTGCAACAGCAACAAGACCTATAGCAAGGCCATCAATTCCATCTGTGAGATTTACCGCATTTGAAGAACCTACAATAACAATTATAGAGAAAGGTATATAAAACAGCCCGAGATCAAAGAGCCACTTCTTGAAGAAAGGCACACTTAAGACATCAGCATAGGGGTCTTTTGGATTCAGGTATAAGAATATAGTGATACACAGGGCAAGGATTATCTGACTCCCAAATTTATATCTTGGTTTTAGACCCTTTGAGCTTGACTTCACAACTTTGAGATAGTCATCATAAAATCCTATAAATCCAAAACCTATAAGGGAAATAACCATAACCCATATATATATATTTTTAAGGTCTCCCCATAAGAAGATTGATATAAGTATACAGACGATAATAAGTATTCCTCCCATTGTTGGTGTACCTGCTTTGTTCATATGTGTTTTAGGTCCGTCATCCCTTATCTGCTGTGTCATACTCAATCTCTTCAGTCTTCTAATAATCCACGGACCAAATAGCAAGGAGAAAAACATTGCAGTCAGTATTGCAAGAGATGTTCTGAATGTTATATACCTGAAGACATTAAGGGGAGAGAACCATTCGTGCAGACTATACAGAAGACTATAAAGCATAATATGTCTCCATAACTTTCTCCATTCTCATTCCCCTTGAACCTTTAATCAGAATCGTATCTCCTTTTCTCAAGATATCTTTCAGAATCCTTCCTGCATCAACTGAATTCAGTGATTTAAATACCCTATGTTTGAATTCAGATGCTACAGAAGACATAAGTGGTCCTACAGCTATGAAAATATCAACAGGCAGTTCTGACATCCACTTAATAAGTCTTTTATGGGCATCTTTTTCATAAGTGCCGAGTTCAAGCATATCACCCAGAACAGCAACTGCCCTCTCTTTTTTCAGTCTTACAAGCTCCTTTATTGCCTCTTCCATCGACGCTGGATTTGCATTATATACATCGCTTATTATCCACAATCCTCTATCTTTGTCCTCGCTTATCTCGAACCTCATCGGTACCCCTTTAAAGGACTCCAGAGCATTCTTTATGAGTTCTTTATCTATGTTAAAGAGGTGACCAACTGCTACAGCTGCGAGTAAATTATATATGTTAAATCTTCCTGATATCTTTGGATAAACCTTTATAGACTCATCTCCCATATGTAATATAAAGACAGAATTACTCTGCTCAAGTCTGATATCAGATGCGTAGATTTCTGCTTTATTATTTATTCCATATCTTACAATCTCACCTTTAAACCCTGTTGACCGGACACCTTCCATTAAAAAGGTATCATCCGCATTTACAATAGCTACTTTTATGCCCTCTAGGATTTCAAGCTTTGTATTTTTGAGAGTCTTTATATCTTTAAAACCTTCAAGATGGGATGGACTAATGTTGGTCAGAATACCATAATCAGGTCTTGCTATATTGCACAATTCCTTTATATCACCAGGTCTACTTGCACCCATCTCAAGAACAGCTACTTCATCATCTTCTTGAATTCTTGTGAGTGATAAAGGGAGACCTATATGATTATTTAGATTTCCGAAGTTCTTCAGAACCTTATAAGTTGAGCTCAATATCTTTGCTACAGCCTCTTTAGTTGTCGTCTTACCATTAGAACCTGTTATACCAATAACAGGGATATCCTTTTTTAAACGCATAAATTTTGCTAAATCCTGAAGGGCTTTTAATGTATCCTTCACAATAATAATGGTCTTCCCCTCTATGTGACTCACAGGTAATTGACTCACTATAGCACCATCGCCCTTTTTCAATGCATCTTGAAGAAAATCATGGCCATCAAATCTACTGCCCTTTAAAGCAATAAATAATTCACCGTCCTTTATAGTCCTTGAATCTATTGACACACTCGGGAAAAGAAGGGAGTTGGTTGAGATAATGTCTCCTCCTGTTGCTGATAATATGTCTTCTACTTTCAACATCTTACTTAATCCCTTTTCTTCTAAAGAGAAAACCTCAGGCATCTTTTCTGATCCCTAATTTGCTCCTCAGTGCCTCTTCAAGGACCTCTCTATCATTAAATTTATATCTTATTCCCTTTATCTCCTGATAATCTTCATGGCCTTTACCAGCTATAAGGATGATATCACTCCCTCCTGCCATATCTACTGCCTTTCTTATAGCCTCTTTTCTATCAGGCTCTTTTATATAATTCCGTTTTACCACACCATCTTCTATCTCTCTAATTATCTTTAAAGGCTCCTCATATCTCGGATTATCAGAAGTAATAATAACGAGGTCACTTAGCCTTGTTGCTATAGCTCCCATCCCTGGCCTTTTTCCTCTGTCCCTATTCCCACCACAACCAAAGACAGTAATTACCCTTGGTTGAAAATAACGACCATTCCCTGAGGAGTTTCTTACAATCTCTTTAGCTGTATGGATCAGCCTTTCAAGTGCATCTTCTGTATGGGCATAATCAACAATGCAAAGGAAATTTTGCCCGAGTTCTACTCTTTCAAATCTGCCTTTTACATCTTTTAATCTTTCAATACCTTTAATTATTACTTTCCACGGAACTTTCAGTGATATTGAAACTCCAACAGCAGCAAGAATGTTATAAACATTGGGCAATCCCAAAAGAGGAGATGTAATATCATAACTCTTTCCGCGGAAATATATCTTAAACCTCAATCCATCAAGGGAATTTTTTATATCTTTTGCAGTAATGTCTGCCTTATCTCTAATACCATAAGTCAAAATCTGGATCCCTTTATTTTCTGCATCAGGAGATATTCTGAGTTCAGAAATTAACCTTTTGCCATATGAATCATCCATATTTATCACACATATCCCATCTCCCTGAATGAGTTCCTTGAACAATCTCTGTTTTGCCTTAAAATAATCTTCAATACTCTTATGGAAGTCCAGATGGTCTCTTGTAAGATTTGTAAAGACAGCTACTTTAAAAACTGCACAATCAACCCTTCTTTGTGCGAGTGCATGAGAAGATACCTCTGCAACAACATGGGAGCATCCTGATAATAGCATCTCCCTTAAAAGACTATGGAACTCTAAGGATTCAGGTGTTGTATAAGGAGCTGGAAATGTTTTATCTTTTATCATGTATTGAATTGTGCCAATAAGACCCACTTCTTTCTGCCAGGTCTCAAGAATAGACTTAATGAGATAAGTAGTAGTTGTCTTTCCATTTGTACCTGTAACACCTATCAGAGTGAGATCTTTTGATGGTGAACCATAAAAATTATTAGCTATGCATGCAAGTGCACCTCTGCTGTCTTTAACCTTTATAAATAAAACTTCTGTATTTCTTTTCCTTATATTCCTTTCATGTATGATTACTGATGCACCTTTATTAATAGCCTCTTTTACAAAGTCATGTCCGTCATGTTTCTCACCCTTTATAGCCACAAATAGATATCCAGTATCTACTTTCCTTGAATCATAAGCTACACCCATGACATCTATATCAAGGTCACTATCATATAAATTAATTCCTTGAATCCCTCTTAAAAGATCTCCTAACCTCATCTTGACACCACTAAAAGTGTTCTACCAGCATCATCTTCCCTCGGAATATCAAGATATGACAAAGACTGGTCAGCAATATTTTTGAAAACAGGTGCAGCTACCACTCCACCATAAATCTGACCTTTTGGTTCATATATCACAACAATAAGTGCGAGTCTCGGATTATCTGCTGGAACAAACCCGACAAATGAACTAACGTATTTTTGTTTGGAATATCTCTTTGTTACCGGGTCTATTATCTGGGCAGTTCCTGTCTTTCCAGCAACTTCATTTCCATCAACAGAAGCACTTGAGCCGGTGCCACCTTCCCATACCACGCTCTTGAGTATCTCTCTGAAAGTCTCGGCTGTCCTCTGAGAAATAACACGCCTTTTTTCTATTTCATTAAAAGAATATATCACCTCACCATTAGGAGAGACTATCTCAGAAACAACATGCGGTCTTACAAGAAAACCTCCATTGGCGATTGCAGAATATGCCCTTAATATCTGAAGTGGAGTTACTGCTACCTCCTGCCCTATAGGAATTGCACCGATCGAAGTTGCTGACCATCTCTCAGGTGGATGTATCCACCCTGAGACCTCACCCGGCAAATCAACCTGTGTCTTCTCTCCGATACCAAGAAGTTTTGCATATTTATATATCTTTTCTTTCCCGAGTTTCATACCAATCATGATAGAACCTACATTTGAAGACTTCTGTATTACCTCTTTAAATGTAAGAAGACCATGCTTATGCACGTCGCGAATAACCTTACCACCTACCTCAATGCCTCCTCTACTCACATCAAAAATGGTATCAGGTTTTACAATATTTTCCTCAAGAGCTCCAACTCCGATAACAATCTTAAAAGTAGAACCTGGTTCATATAAATCCGTGATAGACCTATTCTTCTTTTCAAAATCTCTGTATTTGCCAGCATCATTTGGGTCAAAAGAAGGTCTGTTTGCGAGGGCAAGTATTTCTCCGGTAAAAGGGTCCATCATTATTACTGAGGCTGCAGAAGCCCTCCATTTTAACATAGCCTTATCTATCTCTTTCTCAACAATTCCTTGAAGACCTTCATCAATAGTCAGTATAATATTATTTCCTTTTACCTCCTTTTCAATTCCTGATGAGAGTATTCTTCCACTCGCATCCCTGTCAAAAAAGATCTTTCCACCCTTTGCCCTCAGATATCTGTCATACTTTAACTCAATCCCTTCAAGTGCCTGGTTATCAATTCCAACACAACCTATAATATGAGATGCCAATCTTCCTTTCGGATAAATCCTTTTTGCCTCATTCACAAAATTAATTCCTTTTATGTTTAGTTCTTTTATCTTTTCTACCAAAGTGGGTTCAAGCTTTCTTTCTATCCATGCAAATTTACCGTAATTCGGTATCTTTTCAAAGATTACATCAGGTTCTTTCCCGATTACAAAAGCAAGTCTCCTTATTCCTTCATTATCTCTCTTTATAACGTCTGGTTCACAGTACAGAGATTCCATCTCAACATTTAAAGCAAGCTCCCTTCCCATTCTGTCAAAGATTATCCCTCTTCTTACCTGAATCTCTTCAGCCTTGATATGTTGCTGTTTTGCTTTTGATGAAAGAAGTTTATGATTAATAATCATCAAGTCAATCAGTCTTAAGAATATTGCAAAAAAACCGAAAATAATAACTGTATTTAAGATAATCCCTCTTTTTTTATTCAATGACTTCTTCCTCTTAAAGAATCAGTGCTATTATTCCTCTCCATAGAAACACTATATGGTTGAGGAAGTTTTTGTCTTTTTACATGGATTACCTTAACCCTATTTGGAAAAACAAAGCCATAATCTTCACTTAAAGACGAGTTAATAACTTCAAAAGATTGAAGATTTGCCCTTTCAGCAAAGAGTATCTTTCTCTCTCTAAGACACTCCTCTTTCTTCTTTTCAAGGTTACTGATGTTATATTCCAATGAAATCACATTCGACTTAAGCCATATGAGTCCAAAGTTTGCAATGAGTAAAAGGACAATACATAAGGGTTTAAGCAGGAAGAAGATGTTCCTTTTTCTATTTCCGTATATCATATCTTATATCTTTTCTGCTCCTCTAAGTCTTGCACTCCTTGAAGAAGGGTTTAATCTAATTTCTTCTGGTTTAGGCCTCAAAGGTTTTTTAAAGATTATCTTCAATAAACCCTTTTTTGAACATTCTGAAAAAAAATGTTTAACTATCCTGTCTTCAAGTGAATTATAAGAGATAACGCATAGTCTCCCAGCCTTTTTAAGGACTCTCAGTGATGCTTTAAGCCCTCTCCTTAACTCATCAAGCTCTCTATTGACTTCAATCCTCAATGCCTGAAATATCTTTGTCGCGGGATGAATCCTGCCTCTTTTCCCACCATATAATCTCTCGACCATCTCTGAAATCTCTGAGCACGTATCAATTGTTTTTTTGCTCCTCCATCTGACTATTGCTCTTGATATCTTTTTTGAAAAACGTTCTTCACCAAATTCCCTGAATATCCTTTCGAGTTCTTTCTCAGAATATTTGTTCACAATATCCCATGCAGAAAGCCTCTGTTCCTGATCCATCCTCATGTCCAGCCTCTTGCTTGAAGAAAAACTGAACCCTCTCTCAGGGTCCTTAATCTGCAACATTGAGACCCCGAGGTCAAAAAGGATACCATCAACTTTAAATATCCCCTGTTTATTGAGGATATCTTCCATATGTGAAAAATTTCCTTTCTTGAGGATTATCCTCTTGTCTTTCAATCTTTTCTCTGCAATTTTTAATGCCTCGCTATCTCTGTCAATACCTATCACCATACCATCCAAACCTATAAACTTGAGTATCTCTTCTGAATGCCCCCCAGTACCTACTGTCGCATCTATATATATCCCGCCCGGCACAGGATTAAGAACCTCTATTACTTCCTTTAACATTACCGGGATATGAAAAATCTCTACATTATTAATTAATTCTCAACTCCAGATTTAGAATAAAATCAAACTCTTTGTTAAAGACCATGTGCTGTAAGTCCAGCCTCAATAGCATCTCTATCCACCTTTGATGGATCAGAGAGACTATCCCATTCTTCCCTATCCCAGATTTCAATACACTCGAGCTGTCCTACTATGACAACATTTGTATTTATCCTTGCATCTTCTCTCAGGGCTGCAGGTATTAGAATCCTGCCTTGTTTATCTATCTCTATCTCAATCGCAGATGCAATTACCCTTCTCCTAAAATATTTAATTGCTTTATCAGACTTTGGCTTTGAACGCACAACTTCTTGAAGTCTGTTCCATTCTTCTAAAGGATATATAGAAAGACACCTTTCAAATGGGGCATTTGTAATATATAACTTTGGGCTATAATTACTTGAAATAATTTCGCGAAAAGGAGCTGGAATAATAACTCTACCTTTTGGATCAACTGTGTAATAATATTTCCCGGAGAAAGAAGGCATTCACTTCCCTCCACTTTTTACCACTTTTCCCCACAAATATAGTGAAGAAAGATAATAATGTCAAGAAAAAAATTTAGTTATTCAACATTCTGTATAATTGGTGTTTTTAAACACTATATATTGGGACTTGTTCAATAGTAAGTATCTGAAAAAAAATTAATACTCTTACATTGCTGTCCAAAATAATCTAATTTCATAAAACAAACCTAACACACCCCTTAATCCCCTCTTAATAGAGGGGATATATGGAATTCATTCTTTCAATAAAAGGAATTTACATTATCCTTCCCCAAAACTTATCTTGCAAATATCTAATTTTTGGCTTGACAAAAGGATTTCTTCTTGATACTTTAATTCAGCTTTTTCTAAAAACTTTTTACAGGAAAGGGGGGAATAAGAAATGACAAAGGCTGAACTTATTGAGAAGATTGCGTCAGGCGCAGGGCTAAGTAAAGCTGATGCTGGAAAGGCACTGGACACCACCTTGAACTCTATAAAGAGTGCCTTAAAAAAAGGACAGAAGGTGACTCTCGTTGGCTTCGGAACCTTCTCTGTTACAAAAAGGAAAGCGAGAAAAGGACGCAATCCGAGGACTGGTGATATCATCACTATCCCTGCTGCAAAAGTTCCAAAGTTTACATCAGGAAAAGCATTAAAAGACGCTGTAAAATGAACTTGAAATAATTATTAAAATCTTATTAAAAGAAAAGGGGCTTCCCCCCTTTTCTTTTAATCATCATTTTTGCTATCCTTAACTAATTTATATTGTATAAACTCTGTGTATAAATAATCCGCTCCACAGATGGTATTAGGATCTCATAAATTTCATTATTTTAATTTAATAAAAAGAAAGGGGGAATTATGCTCGTAGAGGTAAGTATCATTCCTATAGGGATCGGCAGTAGTATCGGGGACAAGCTTGCTGAGGTATTAAAAATAATTGATGAAAGCGGGCTTCCCTATAAAGTTAATCCCATGGGCACTGTTATTGAAGGAGAATGGGATGAGATAATGAGACTGATAAAGAAATGTCATAAGGCTGTAATGAAAACAGGAGAGAGGGCAATCACAACCATCACCATTGATGATAGAAAAGGAAAACCAAACAGGATTGAAGAAAAGGTAAAATCAATAGAAAAGAGACTAGGAAAAACTCTAAAAAAATAAAACCTGCTGAAAGGAGGAGAAATGGGGGATAAGATTACTTTGAGCGTCATAAAGGCTGATGTAGGAGGTTTTGTAGGACATTCAAGTATACATAACGATCTCATGGATACAGCAAAAGAGCGATTAACAAATGCATTGGAAAAAGGATTGCTCATTGATTTTCATGTAACTCGTTGCGGTGATGATCTGGAATTAATTATGACCCATAAACTTGGAGTCGAAGCAGAAGAAATACATAAGTTATCATGGAACACCTTTGTGGCATGCACAGAAATCGCAAAAAAACTGAAGATGTACGGTGCTGGTCAGGATCTCCTGAGTGATGCATTTACAGGCACAGTAAAAGGGATAGGACCGGGAGTTGCAGAGATGGAATTCGAAGAAAGGAAGAGTGAGCCTGTTATCATATTCATGGCAGATAAGACATCACCTGGCGCCTGGAATCTACCTTTATACAAAATATTTGCAGACCCTTTTAACACAGCTGGCTTAGTAATTGATCCTGCAATGCATGAAGGCTTTGTATTTGAGGTAGTAGATGTTTATGAGCATAAAAAGATCAATTTATCAACACCTGAAGAGACTTATGACCTTTTGATGTTTATAGGGGCTATGAGGAGGTTTATGATAAGGGCTGTTTATAGAAAAGACGGTATGATCGCTGCAGTAGCCTCAACACAAAAACTCAGCCTTATTGCTGGTAAATATGTCGGAAAAGATGACCCTGTATTAATTGTAAGAACTCAGGCAGGTCTGCCTGCTGTTGGAGAGGTGCTCGAACCATTCGCCTTCAGCCATATTGTAGAGGGATGGATGCGGGGCTCACATCATGGACCAATTATGCCTGTTGCATTCTATGAAGCTAATCCCTCAAGATTTGACGGACCTCCAAGGGTCATTGCAGCAGGCTTTCAGATTGCTAATGGAAAACTCATAGGTCCAAGAGACTTATTTGATGACCCTGCTTTTGACAGAGCAAGAAGTAGGGCAAATGAGATTGCAAACTATCTTAGGTATCATGGTCCATTTGAGCCACATCGTTTAGGACTCGAAGACCTTGAATACACAACAATGCCGCAGCTCATGAAAAAACTTGAAAATAGGTTTGAACCAGAGTAAATAATTTCACTGATGATGTATATTTTGAATATGTTTCTCTGATATTCTGTCTGCCATCACTTTCACAAACATTTCTTCTTCTTCTCTGGACTTGAGATTACCTCTTAATTTTTCTTCAAGTAGCTCTCTGAGAATCTTTGAATAAACAGGACCGGGTTTTATTCCCATTTTCTTGAGGTCTGCTCCTTTTAGAAATGTCTTTGTCTTTCTCCATTCAGTAAGATAGCGAGATATCACTTTTTGTTTAGACCTATCATTACTCATAGCCATTGTAAGCAAAATAGTCTCGATTCCAATACCTTTAAGAAGGTTATATACCTCTACAGGGTCTTCAGAAGGAAGCTTTTTCACAATCTCTTTTGCCCTGGTAATACCTTTAACAATCATATCCTTCACCCTTGGAGGAGGAGATAGCTTGTCTAAAACTTCTTCAGCCTCTTCTTCTTTCAGTTCTGAGAGTAAAGCCATAAGATAAAGAATACCTTTGTCAGTCTTCTCCTCAAGAAACAACAGATTGAACCATGAGACAGTCTCATGTAATGACTTTAGCTTTAACTCAAGATCCTCATTAAATGTCAAGGCAGGGTGTAACACTTTCAAGAGACCGAGCTCGGACATCCTTTTTATAGCCTTATCAGGTTCTGTCTCACTGAAGATAAGAGAGATTTCTTCATAGAGTCTTGTACCTGAAAGTCTTTCAAAGAGATTCATCTTGACAGCTGACTTTATAAGGTTTTCGGTATGTTTGCTGATCCTGAATCCAAACCTTTCAGAAAATCTAACAGCCCTGAATGCCCTTGTAGGGTCTTCTATGAAACTCAGATTATGAAGAACCCTGATCGTCTTCTCTCTTAAATCTCGTTGACCTCCAAAAAAATCAATAAGAAGACCGAAGTCTCTTGGATTTAATTTTATCGCAAGTGTATTAATAGTAAAATCTCTTCTGTACAGGTCTTTCTTTATTGAGGAAGTCTCTACCTTTGGAAGAGCAGCAGGTGATTCATAATATTCAGTTCTCGCTGTTGCAATATCAAGCTTCAATCCATCTGTAATCACCTGTGCAGTATTAAACCTTTGATGTGTTCTTACACGTGCATTCAGTCTCTCACCCAATTCCTTCGCGAATATAATGCCATCACCTTCTATCACAATATCAATGTCAAGGTTTTCTTCACCACGTAAAAGGTCTCTGACAGAACCACCAACAAGGTAGGCATTAAAACCTAACTCTTCTGCTACTTCACCTGAAAGTTTTAGAACATCATAGACCTCATCTGGAAATCTTGACTTTAGATAAGAAGATAAGCTCTTTACTGCAGATGGTTTTTCCTTTAAAGTAGTCTCCTCAATCTTTCTTCTTCTGAGAAACTCTTCATAAAGGGTTCTGAGCAGGTCTGTCCTTGTTATAGCACCAACGATCTTGCCATCATCAATCACAGGCATAAACCTCTGGTTTTGTTCTATCATAAGTGTTTCTACTTTCCTTATTGGTGCATCTGGACTTACAGTCATTGCATCTGTAGTTGCAAAATCTATTGCCCTTCCCTTTGCAAAACCATGGAATAATGCCTTCTCAACAATCTCTCGTGATATAAGACCTATATACTCTTCATCTTTCAAAACAGGAAGGACATTGATACCATATCTGGTCATCATTGCTTCCGCATCCTTAACAGTGGAATTCCACTGGATACTTATGACCGGTTTTGTCATTATGTCAGAGGCAACCTTGAAAGGTTTTATATTATTCTTGATTATTTCAATTAATCTATCTTCAAGAACCTCGAGTGATGCCTCTTTAATCGTTGCAGAGGCTGCTGTTGGATGACCACCTCCTCCGAATTCCCTCATCACAACAGAGACATCAAGCTCAGGCACCCTGCTCCTTGCAACCATAAGGATTTTGCTTTCCATTCCTAAAAGCACAAAAACAGCATCAATATCCTCTATATCCATCATTCTGTGTGCAATGTATGCGGCATCTCCAAGATAATCTTCACGAAAAGCCTTTGCAATCTTCAACCTTATCCCACCTATAACCGTCTCCTTTGATGACTGAATAAGTTCATTTAAAATATCAAGTTCTTCCATGCTCATCTCCATCTTCAAAAACCTCGAGACAATATTGAGGTTTGCACCTCTTCTTAATAAATATGAAACAGCAAGAAGATCTCTCTCAGTTGTGGAAGGAAAAAGGAGATAACCTGTCTCTTCATATATACCTAAAGCGAGTATGGTAGCCTCCATAGGGGTCAGATACACCTTTCTATTCTTCAGAATCTCTGTAAATATAGTTGCTGTTGCACCGACGCTCTCAATCTTTTCTAATTCTCCCCTTATATCGTCTTTATTGAATGGATGGTGGTCATATATGTGAATCTTTATCTTTTTATTGGAAAGGAGTTCTGCAAATGGTCCAATTCTGCCTGGATTTTTTGTGTCAACTAAGATGAGTCTCGTAACCTTAGAAAAGTCAATATCTTTTATTCTCTTAATTTCCACAGGATGGAATGAGTCAATAAAATCTCTCAGCTTTCTTTCCTGCGAACCAGGAAATACAATATATGCATCAGGATAAAGTTTCTTCGCAGCAACCATAGAGGCAAGTGAGTCGAAATCAGCATTAATATGGGAAGTTATAATATCCATAATGTATTGTAACAGATAGGGCTAAATAGTTGATAAAAGGAAAACCTTTTTATCAAATTTGTCTGTATGTGTTAGATCAATATTTATGTTAAATCATAAAATACATTTTTGGGTTAACTTAATCTTGTTTTTTGAGTTATATTGAAAGATACAAAAATGCTGAATGCAATAAAAATAAAAGGTGCAAGAGAACATAACCTTAAAAATATAAACCTATCTATTCCCAGAGATGCAATAACAGTGATAACAGGTCCTTCAGGGTCTGGCAAATCATCACTCGCTATTGACACGATATATGCTGAAGGACAGAGGCGTTATGTTGAGAGCCTCTCTGCTTATGCAAGACAATTTCTTGAACAGCTCAGAAAACCTGATATTGACTCCATTGAAGGACTATCGCCCACTATCGCTATAGACCAGAAGACCATAATCAAAAGTCCCCGTTCAACAGTAGGAACCATAACAGAGACATATAATTATCTGCGAGTACTTTATACAAGGATCGGCAAACCATACTGTTATAAATGTGGTTCTCGTATATCTAAGCAAGAGACTGAAGAGATTATCAAAGCAGTTTTATCTTTACCACAAGGCAACCGTCTTCAGATACTTGCGCCAATAGTAAGGGATAGAAAAGGGGAATACAGAAAAGAACTTCAGCAGATGAGGAGAGAAGGGTTTATACGAGCAAGGATCGATGGAAAGATGGTTGACATTACGCAGGACATATCACTTCAAAAGCAAAAACGACATACTATAGAGATAGTCATAGATAGACTTATTATAAAACCAGGTATTGAAAGGCAGATTAAAGATGCGATCGAGACATCTCTACGATATGCAGATATTGTTGTGATAAATCTGATTGACGAAAACAGGGATATCCTTTTTTCAAGGACCATGGCATGTCCTAAATGTGGAATAAGTTATCCAGATATAAATCCTATGTTCTTCTCTTTCAATAGTAAGCAGGGAGCCTGCCCAAGGTGCAATGGACTTGGCTTTGAAAATCTTGAGGAGGATTCAACTGAATTCGAAGACCACAAAGTATGCCAGCTATGTAATGGTTTAAGACTGAAAAAAGAGGCTCTAAGTATAAAAATAGAAGGCATCAATATAGCTGAATTCTTAAAGATGTCAATTAAAGATGCCCTATCTTTTATAAACAACTTAAAACTGAATGAAAGGGAGATGATCATCGCATCTCGCATATTGAAAGAGGTCAGGGACAGACTTAATTTTCTTAACAAAGTAGGTTTAGATTATCTTACTCTTGACAGGTCATCTCTTACGCTTGCAGGTGGTGAATCACAGAGGATAAGGCTTGCAACACAACTTGGTTCTTCCCTAACAGGAGTTCTTTATGTCCTTGATGAGCCCACGATCGGCATGCATCCAAGAGATACAAAAAAGCTCCTCGAAAATCTGTCCTTAATGAGAGATGCAGGAAATACTATCATTATTGTTGAGCATGATGAAGAGACGATAAGATGGGCAGATTATATTATTGATATGGGTCCGGGTGCTGGAGTTAATGGTGGATATATTGTAGCCTCAGGAAAACCTGAAGACATAATAAAAAATGATAATTCCTTAACAGGAAGATACCTCAGTGGAAAATTATCAATAGAACCACCTGTTTCAAGGAGAAAGCCTGAAGACTTTATAAGAATTATAGGTGCAAGAGAGTATAATCTAAAAGGCATCAATGTAAATATTCCTCTCGGCGTTCTTACATGTGTAACCGGTGTATCAGGATCAGGAAAAAGTACTCTTATACTGGAGATACTTTATAAAGCCCTATTAAAAAAGTTACATGGAAGCAAAGTGATACCCGGAAAATATGATGAGATTATAATAGATAACAAGATAGACCGGGTGATATGTGTTGACCAGTCTCCGCTAGGCAAGACTCCTCGATCTAATCCTGCCACTTATATCGGGGTATTTTCTTTTATCAGAGAACTATTCTCAAAGGTCCCTGATTCAAAAATAAGGGGCTACACACCGTCAAGATTCAGCTTCAATCTTTCTGGTGGAAGATGTGAATCATGCCATGGAGATGGAATTATTAAAGTGGAGATGCACTTTCTTCCTCCAGTATTTATCCCCTGTGAGGTATGTAAAGGGAAAAGATACAATAGGGAAACCTTAGAGATTAAATATAAAGGTAAGAATATTGCTGAAGTGCTTGAGATGACTATATCAGAGGCACTCCAGTTTTTTTCAGCTGTTTCTCATATAAAACAGAAACTTCAGTTACTTGAAGATGTAGGTCTTGGTTATCTGCAGTTGGGGCAACCTGCCTCTACACTTTCAGGAGGTGAGGCACAAAGGGTTAGACTCTCAAAAGAACTCAGCAAAAGAGAGACAGGTAAAACACTATATATTCTTGATGAACCTACAACAGGACTTCACTATGTTGATATTCATAAATTGCTTAAAGTCCTCAACAGACTTATAGACTTAGGAAATACTGTGATAGTGATAGAACATAACCTTGATGTGATAAAATCAGCAGATTATATTATTGACCTTGGACCAGAGGGCGGAGAAAGAGGGGGAATGATAGTTGCAGAAGGGACTCCCGAAGAAGTGTGCATGAACCCTGATTCATATACGGGAAAATTCTTGAGGAACAAACTTATAGAGTTAGAGAATGTAAGGGTAGCATAGATAAAAACTATGCATAGATCCATTATGGACAGTAAATTAATGTTAGAATTATGAAAATTATCTGTCCTATATGCAAGAAACAAACTACATGGGAAGAAAACCCATGGAGACCTTTCTGTTCGGAAAAATGTAAACTAATAGACCTTGGTAAATGGGTCTCTGAAGAATACAAGATTGAAGGTGAAGAAGCAAAAAGCGAAGAGCAGGGTATTATGAAAAATGGACAAAAAGATAACTGATAGCAAAGAGCAGATAGCTAAGTGGACAAAGTGCATTAAGAATCCATGCTCTTTGCTATACGCTCTTTGCTAAAGGGGGGGGTTATGACAAGAAT
>JBNAVX010000031.1:0-1040 GCA_049700155.1 Thermodesulfovibrionales bacterium | reverse complement strand
GTAGTTGCAGGTGCTGCAGGAAGGATGGGGAGCAGGATTACAGCCCTTTCAAGGGAATATCCTGAATTAAGACTTACTGGAGTATTCGAAAAAAAAGGACATAGCTTAATAGGAAAAGATATTGGTCCAATCATAGGAACAGGAGAAACAGGGATAAAACTAACAGACAGCCTTGAAGATATTGTAGGCAATACGGACGTTATAATTGATTTCACCACTCCTAATTCAACAAAAGAGAATATAAAGATTGCTCATAAAAATAATAAGGCTATGGTAATCGGCACAACAGGATTCACAAAAGATGATATGAAGGAGATTGAACCTCTATTAAAGACCATCCCATGTGTTATGGCTTCAAATATGAGCACCGGGGTAAATCTCCTTTTAAGGGTTTTACAGGATATAGCAAGGGTATTAGGTGACGATTATGATATTGAAATAATCGAGGCTCACCATAGATTAAAGAAAGATGCACCAAGTGGCACAGCCTTAAAAATGGCACAGGTTATAGCAGGCGCCCTTCAGAGAAACCTTGATGAAGTTGCGGTCTATACAAGGAAGGGACTAATCGGAGAGAGGTCTAAAAAAGAGATTGGTATCCAGACAATTCGTGCGGGAGATATCGTTGGAGAGCACACGGTCATATTTGGGGGGCTTGGAGAGAGAATAGAAATAACCCATAAAGCTTCAAGCAGGGATACATTTGCAAGAGGTGCTCTGAGGGCTGCAATATGGTTATCAGGCAAACCAGCAGGATTATATGATATGCAGGACGTTCTCGGGTTAAAGTAAAATTACAAAATCAAGGCTTAATAGCTTTTCCTCAAAATTACTATCGCTTTTATTTGTAATTTGTAATAAGTCTCCTCTTGGAATTTCAGGTGCATGTTCCCAGCCTTTCCCCTCTAAAAAGAGGGTGAAGGGGTGTGTAAAAAAAGGATATACAGGGTTAAGAGGGGATTAAGGGATGTGTTATAAAGGCAACCATTGCTGTCCAAAATAATCTGAATTCATAAACTCCACCCGCATAAAATAAGGCT
>JBNAVX010000030.1:0-27757 GCA_049700155.1 Thermodesulfovibrionales bacterium | reverse complement strand
CCGCTCAAATACTACATCTGCCAAAGATTTTATGAATAATATGGGCTAAAAGTTTTTTCTTTCTGGTCATAAATCCTATTTCGTTGTCTTCTGGGTCTTCTGCCTACATTTGCAACCATTACCGTATTAGAGTTGACTCTTACCTTCCTGCCATGATTCCTCATCTCTGCCTCCTGTAGACATTTTTATCAGGAGACATTGTGTCGTTTTCATATAGATTTTTGATAAGGCAATTCGGCATTTTTATAAGAAAGGTAAGAAGTCAGTAGCGAAGCTCATTACTTTTCTGCTCTTGAGAAGAGTTCCTTAATTCTCTCTTTAAAGGACTTTGCTACTTCATCACCGTCAGCCCTGACAAATTCTTCAAGAAGTTCTTTCTGTCGCTGTGTTAATTTCTTTGGAACATCAATATAAACCCTGACAATCTGGTCACCTCTTGTATGGCCACCAACTTTGGTCAATCCCTTACCTTTTATATGAAATATCCTGCCTGATGGTGTTCCGGGTGGTATCTTTATCTTTGATGTACCATCAAGAGTAGGAACCTCTATCTCTGCTCCGAGTGCTGCCTGCGGAAATGAAATTGGTATCTCGCAAAATATCTCTGTTCCGTCTCTCTTAAAGAAAGGATGTTCTTCAACATTTATTACCACATAGAGGTCCCCTGGAGGTCCTCCATAAAGACCCGGCTCTCCTTCTCCAGATATCCTTAATCTTGAGCCTGTATCAACACCCTGAGGTATCTTTACATTTATACTTCTAAATTTCTTTACTCTCCCCTGTCCTTTACATATTTTACATGGGTCTGTGATGACCTTTCCTGTACCGTGACACTTACCGCATGTTTTAGATATACTGAAAAACCCCTGTTGCATCCTGATCTGTCCAGTTCCTTTACAGGCAGAACATGTAACAGGTCCTTTTCCGGGAGTAGACCCACTCCCGTTACAATCTGGACAAGTTTCCCATCTTGGTATCTCAATAAATCTTTCCGTTCCAAAGGCAGCTTCTATAAGTGTAATATTGAGGTCATACCTTAAGTCATTACCTTTTGTAGCTCTCGGTCTTCTGCGTCCGGTGAAAGTCCCGAAAAAATCTCCAAATATATCTTCGAATATATCTCCAAAACCTGTCTCAAATGGATGAAAACCTACTCCAACACCTTCAGCTACGCCAAAACGATCGTAGTTTGCCCTCTTTTCTGGATCAATAAGGCATGAATATGCCTCATTTATCTCTTTAAATTTCTCTTCTGCCTGTTTGTCTCCGGGATTTCTATCAGGATGATATTTCAGAGCAAGCTGTCTGAAAGCCTTCTTTATATCAGCTTCAGATGCGTCTCTTGGTACGCCCAGTATTTCATAATAGTCCTTCATTTCTCCTTCTTATCAACATCTTCAAATTCAGCTTCTACAACCTCTTCTTCAGGACCCTTCGAACCTGTCGTGCCAGCCCCTGCTTGTGCACCTGCACCTGCCTGTGCTCCAGCAGCCTTATAAATATGCTCTGCAAGTTTATGAGATTTACTTGTGAGATTATCTATAGCTGATCTTATTTCAGAGATTTCATTACTCGTATCTTTTGCTTTTCTACATCTTTCAAGCGCATCCTGAATATCTCTTTTTTCTGAATCAGTTAACTTATCGCCATAATCTTTTAGAGATTTCTCAACAGTATAGATTAGATTGTCAGCTTCATTTCTTGCTTCTGCAAGTTGTTTCTTCCTTTTATCCTCCTCAGCATGTGCCTCAGCATCCCTCATCATCCTCTTTATCTCTTCTTCACTCAACCCACTTGAAGCTGTTATCCTTATTGACTGTTCCTTACCTGTTCCGAGGTCTTTTGCAGAGACATGAAGAATACCATTTGCATCTATATCAAAGGTCACCTCTATCTGAGGAACCCCCCTCGGTGCAGGAGGTATCCCTATAAGTTCAAAATTACCGAGAAGCTTGTTATCTGCAGCCATTTCTCTTTCACCTTGATAAACCTTAATCGAAACTGCTGGCTGATTATCAGTAGCAGTAGAAAATATCTGACTCTTTTTTGTTGGTATAGTTGTATTTCTTTCGATTATCTTTGTGAATATTCCACCAAGGGTCTCGATCCCGAGAGACAACGGGGTAACATCAAGCAGAAGCACCTCTTTGACTTCGCCCTTTAAAACAGCAGCTTGTATTGCAGCTCCCACAGCAACGACCTCATCGGGATTTACTGTTTTATTAGGTTCTCTCCCAAAAAAGTTCTGGACTGTTTGTTGAACCTTTGGTGTCCTAGTCTGTCCACCGACAAGCAGAACTTCATCTATGTTTGTTGGAGAAAGATTTGCATCAGCAAGAGCATTTTTACAGGGACCAATGGTATCTTCAATCAAGTCACTAACAAGTTGCTCGAACTTTGCTCTCGAGAGTTTCATAAGCAGGTGTTTTGGACCCGATGCATCAGCAGTTATAAATGGAAGGTTTATCTCGGTCTCCATTGCAGTTGAAAGCTCTATCTTTGCACGTTCGGCAGCCTCTTTAAGCCTTTGCAAAGCCATCCTGTCCTTTTTCAAGTCTATACCCTGATCTTTTTTAAATTCCTCTACAAGCCAGTCCATTATTCTGAGGTCAAAATCATCTCCTCCGAGATATGTATTACCATTAGTTGACCTGACTTCTATAACCCCTTCACCTATCTCAAGGATCGATATATCAAAAGTGCCACCACCCAGGTCATATACAGCAATCTTTTCCTCTTTCTTTTTATCCATCCCATATGCAAGGGATGCCGCAGTCGGCTCATTTATAATTCTCAAAACATTCAGACCTGCTATCCTTCCTGCATCTTTTGTAGCCTGTCTCTGACTATCGTCAAAATAAGCAGGAACAGTTATAACAGCATCAGTAACAGGCTCTCCTAAATAGTCCTCAGCAGCCTGCTTCAATTTCTGTAGTATCATTGCAGATATTTCGGGTGGTGAATATCTCTTTCCTCTTATCTCAACATGTGCATCACCATTTGGTGCCTCAACTATCTTATAAGGTAATCGTTTCCTTGCATGCTCTACTTCTGGAGAATTATATTTTCTTCCCATTAATCTTTTTATAGAGAATACAGTATTTTCTGGGTTAGTAATAGCTTGACGTTTTGCTATCTGTCCGACAAGCCTCTCACCCTTTTCAGTAAAAGCAACAACTGAAGGTGTTGTCCTGCTCCCTTCTTGATTCGGGATTACAACAGGCTCACCTCCCTGGACTACTGCTACTACTGAGTTTGTTGTTCCAAGGTCGATCCCTACAGCCTTTCCCATTTTATGATCCCTCCTCTATAACTTTTATACCTTCTGTTTTAACTTCTGGTTTTTTTGATACTGAAACAAGAGATGGACGTATAACCTTTTCTTTAAAGATATATCCTTTCCTGAACTCTTCTACAACTATATTTTCTTCCATATCTTCACGTGAAACGACACTCATCGCCTCATGCATAGATGGGTCAAAAGGTTTATTCAACGCATCTATAGGTATAAGCCCAAATTTTTCGAGTGTCCTTTGAAACTCTCTTAATGTGTTTTCAACTCCCTGTACAAGTCCTGAAGAAATATCATTATTTGAATGTTTTAACGCCATCTCAAGATTATCTATAACAGGTAGAAGTTGATAGATTAGACTTTCATTGGCATATTTTATCAACTCTTCTTTGTCTTTATTAACCCTTTTCTTATAATTCTCAAATTCTGCATACAGTCTTAGATATTTGTCATTTATCTCCTGAAGTTGAGAGATAAGGCGTTCTTTTTCCTCCTCTGAGGTCTCTTTTACAACCTCAGGCTCTTTCTGGCAACTTTCTTCACTGGAATTATTTTTAGATTCCTGTTCCATGCCCTTTATCTTTCAGTAAGCATCCTTGTGATAAAACGTGCTGCTGTATCCACTATAGAAATCGCCTTTGAATAGTTCATCCGAGTTGGTCCTACTATCCCTATCGCACCAATTGTCTTATTCTCATCTCTACATGCAGAAACTATAACACTAAAGTCTTTCATCTCATCAATTGAATTTTCTGAGCCAATTATTATCTGAACTCCTTCAAGTTCTGAAAGCCTATCAAGCAATTTGATTATAGCATGTTTTTCCTCAATTGCTCTTGATAATTCTTTTATCTTCTGGAGATCAGCAAAATCAGGTAATTCAAGGACACTTGATAATCCTGAGATAAAGAGATCACATTGTAAAGAAAAGAATGCCTCCTGGCATATCTTTATTGCATTTGAGATAAGATTATCCCACATCATCTTTTCTCTTGACATCTCATTAAGGATCTTTTTCCGTATTTCCTGAATGGTATAACCTGAGAATTCAGAATTGAGATAACCTGCTATCCTGTTAAGGTCTTTCTGAGATAGGTCTAAATTCAAAGATACAACCTTATTTTTAATTATCCCCTCATCTGTGAAGAGTGTTACCAAAACAGTTCCGTGACTGTATTGAAAGAGTTTGATTTTTTTGAGAGTAAAAATATCAGGTTTTGGAGACATAGCTACCCCGAGATATTGTGACAACATTGAGATTGTTTTCGTTGTTTCACTAAAGAGCATATCAATATTATCTTTAAGGTCCTCAAGTCTCCTATATAGGTCCTTCAGAAGTTCCCTATCTGTATATCCCTTCTCTGAAATTAGAAAATCTACATAGAATCTATAACCCATATCCGTCGGGATTCTCCCCGCAGAGGTATGAGGTTGTTTAAGAAAACCCATTTCTTCAAGATCAGCCATTATATTTCTTATTGTAGCAGGGGATATGCCCAGAGAGTATTTTCTGGCAACAGTTCTCGAACCTACAGGATCAGGAAAATTTATATAATCCTGCACAACAGCACACAGGATTTTTTTACTTCTTTCGTCAAGTATGTTTGCTAAATTAACCATTTAGCACTCTCCATGGTTAAGTGCTAATAATTTAACAATTCATAAATTCTTGTGTCAAGGGTAATACCTGTCAGTCTAATCTAAAATATGTATTGTCTAAATTAATCTTCAAAAAGGAAAGAATTTTGGGAGTTTAAATCCTTTCTTGCCTTTAAACATCTTCAACATCTTCTTTATCTCTATATATTGTTTAATAACCCTGTTTACATCAGCAACAGTTGTGCCACTTCCCATTGCAATTCTCCTTCGTCTGCTTCCATTTATAATCGCATGATTCATCCTTTCTTTTTTTGTCATAGAATTAATTATTGCTTCTACTTTAACCAGTTCCTTTTCATCAACATCCAGATTTTTGATTTTATTGAAACCGGGGATCATATTAAGGATGTTTTCTAAAGGTCCCATGCTTCTTATCTTTTTGAGCTGTTCTCTTAAATCTTCGAATGTGAAAGACTCATCTATAATTTTCTTCTGGAGTCTTTCTGCTTCTTTTTCATCAAAAGACTTCTGGGCTTTTTCTATTAAACTTAATACATCACCCATCCCAAGTATTCTCGAGGCAATCCTTTCAGGGTAAAACGGCTCGAGCATATTCAATTTCTCACCTACACCTATAAACTTTATAGGCTTCCCTGTTACTGCTCTAATAGAGAGTGCTGCCCCTCCCCTTGCATCACCATCCATCTTTGTAAGAATTATCCCATCAATACCAACACGTTCATCAAAGTTTTTTGCGATATTTACTGCGTCTTGCCCTGTCATCGCATCAGCAACAAGAATAACTTCCTTAGGAGAAACCCTTTCTTTTATATTCCTGAGTTCATCCATCAATGAATCATCAATATGTAGCCTTCCTGCTGTATCAAGTATTACAATATCCCTCGCATCTAATCTGGATTTCTTTATTGATTCCTCACACAAAACTACGGGGTCTTTAATCTCTTTTGAAAAAAACACAGGCACATCAATCTGAGAACCAAGAGTAACAAGCTGGTCTATAGCAGCAGGTCTCTGCAGATCAGCTGCTACAAGCATAGGTCTCCTGCCTTCCTTTTTGAAATTTCTTGCCAGTTTTGCAGCAGTTGTAGTCTTTCCTGACCCATGCAACCCAACCATCATTATCACAGTGGGTGGATTTGGAGATAACTGGATTCTGCTATTTGTACTACCGAGAAGTTCGCAGAGTTCATCATTTACGATCTTTATTACCTGTTGCCCCGGGGTAAGACTCTCTAAAACCTCTTTCCCGATAGATTTCTCTCTGACTTTCTGGATAAAATCCTTTACAACCTTGAAATTAACATCTGCCTCTAAAAGGGCAAGTTTTATCTCTTTTAGTGCTATATCAACATCTTCCTCTTTTAATAGTCCCTTCCCTTTTAATCTTTTGAATATTGCTTCTAATTTATTACTGAGTGTCTCAAACATATCTTGAAATCATTACTGTCCGCTTAAAGATTGGCTATAATACTTGATAAAACAAATTCTATAAAGCATATTTATCAAAATAATAGTCTTTTTTGTCACCCTGAACTTGATTCAGGGTCTCAAAAATATTTAATTTTATTAGATGCTGAAATAAATTCAGCATGACATCTCTTAAACTTTTAGCGGACACTAATAACAATAATATATAATCTATTTAATAACCTATAAGTTTGATGTAAATATTTGGGACCAAGAAATTCTAAGAACTCAGAAGTGAATCTATCTTTGCCTTTAGTTGTTGTTTTGGGATCGCGCCTACTATTGCGTCAATCTTGTTTCCATCTTTGAAGAACATAAGAGTAGGTATTCCCATAATGTTATATCTACTGGCTATGTCAGGGTTTTCATCCGTATTAAGCTTTAGAAACTTTATTTTTCCAGCATACTCTTTTGACAGCTCCTCAATTGTAGGGGATACCATTCTGCAAGGTGCACACCATGCAGCCCAAAAATCTACCATAACAAGCCCCTTGGAATTAATAACTTCACTATCCCATTTAGATGAAGTAACCTCAATTACACCTTCTGCCATAAAACCTCCTCATTAACTTATTTCTGAATATAAATTATTAATAAAGATTATATTTTCAACCATAACTTTGTCAACAATACACACTTTTCTCACTCTTTCTTATAATTGACAGTTTCTTAAAGATTAAAACTTTTGATTTGTCCCTATCTCAACTTTTTGACTTCTAACTTAAGAATTTTTCTTGTCTCATCTGTTACCCTGAACCTATGATCCTGTCTGTATCCAGCAATCCAGATGATATCTTCACCAGATAATATTAAAGGAATTGCATCACGTTCATCCCTTGGCACTTTTTCGTCAACAAAAAAATCCTGAAGTTTTTTCTTTTTTCCAAAACCAAGAGGGAAAAAATAGTCACCATTTTTTCGCGATCTTATTGTAAGAGGAAATACTAATCTTTCTGTATCAAAAAGTGCAACATCAGAGGATATCATAGCCATTGCTTCCTTATTCTCAAGTAACGATGCCCTGATCAAGACTCCTGTCTCTTTTAAATTGACCTCTCCAGGGACCTCAAGTTTATAAGAGCCTAACTTAACAGGAGGTTCAGCAGTAAAAACAAGGGTTGAATAGTCCTTTATAACCCTCACATCTTTAGGAAGATAAAGCCTACTGCCTGCCTTTGCATTCTTGATAAGCTCAATTATATCCTCTATATGAAAGAAGTTTATCCCCCTTAGTCCTTTTGTTTCTTCCATTACCTTCCTTAAAACACGCCTGAGAATCACTTTATCCATTGCCTCCAGTGGTGCAAGAAAAAGCTCGATGCGGGAATCAGATTTTTTGCTTACAAGTCTCATCAATGTTTTTCCTACAATAACATCAAAATATCTTTCTTCTTCTCTGAATATTGATGCTGATCGTGAGAGAGTTTCTATGATATTAGGATTAATCTCCTTCATCATCGGTATCAAAGTAAGCCTTATCTTGTTCCTTATATAATCTTTTTTAAGATTAGATGAATCAACAATAAAATCAATATGTTCGCTCTGGAGAAACTTATCAATCTCCTGTCTTTCAACTTCAATTAAAGGTCTTATTATATTCCCTCTAATCGGAGGTATTCCTGAAAGGCCAAGTGGTCCTGAGCCCCTCAGAAGTCTCATCAATACTGTCTCCGCTTGATCATCTGCAGTATGTCCCAGAGCAATCTTATCAGCTTTTATCTCAAAAGCTGTTTCGTCAAAAACCTTGTATCGCAGTTGCCTCGCTACTTCCTGCCTGTTCATGGATTTTTCTTTAGCATAGGATTTTACATCTATGGACTTTGTGACAAAAGGTACTCCAAGCCTCTGGCAGAGTTTATCACAGAACTCAATTTCAAAAGGTGTTTCTTCAGGTCTTAGATTATGATCAATATAGATAGCGTGAAGAAAAAGCTTCATCTCTTCTTTAAAATGGTTAAGAGCATAAAGAAGGAACACAGAATCAGGTCCTCCAGAAAGGGCAAGCAATACTCGTTCTCCATTAAAGAGCATCGAGTATTTTTTAATAGTCTTCTTTATCTTATAAAATATTTCCATAAGAATACTGTTCTATAATACATGGCAGGATGATAAGGATTTGTTTTTTAATGTGGTTTGCTCTTAAATAGTGTCTTTACTTCATTCATAAATTCATTTACATCTTTGAACTGTCTATAGACAGAAGCAAACCTTACATATGCAACTTTATCAAGTTCTTTTAAAGATGACATTACTTCTTCTCCAATCCATGTGCTCTTAATCTCCTTTGCACCAAGCCCCAACATCTTCTTTTCAATGGCATCTGTAATATTCTCGAGGGTCTCAGTTCCTATAGGTCTTTTTTCACATGCCTTTTTTAGACCTGTTAAAACCTTCATTCTATCAAATGGTTCACGCCTACCGTCTTTTTTTACGACCATCGGGACAATGTCTTCAACACGCTCATAGGAGGTAAAACGTTTTCTGCACTTGAGACATTCACGCCTACGTCGGATAGCACCGCCATCTTTACTCGTCCTTGAATCTATAACCTTATCCTCAATATTTCCACAAAAAGGACACTTCACAAAAGACCTTTTAGAATAGAATATTTCTTTAGATTACTATACTGCCCTTTGTGCTTCACTATATATAGGAAAATTTTCACAAAGGGACTTAACACGTTTTGAGAGATTTCTTAATACTTCCAAATCATGTATGTTGTTTATCACAGATGATATTATATCTGCCATCTCAACCATTTCTGCTTCACCCATACCCCTTGTTGTAACACATGGGGTTCCAAGTCTTATGCCACTTGTTATTGTAGGAGGCTTTTCATCATATGGAACTACATTCTTATTCACTGTTATCCCAGTTAATCCTAATGCTTCTTCAGCTTCCTTCCCTGTTGTTCCTTTATTACTCAGGTCAACAAGCATCATATGGTTGTCTGTTCCATCAGAGATTATCTTAAAATCTCTTTTAATCAGCTCTTCTGCAAGCCTTTTTGCATTTTTAATAACTCTAATCTGGTAATCTCTAAATTCTGGGGTCATAGCCTCTTTAAGAGCCACAGCTTTTGCTGCAATAATATGAACAAGAGGACCTCCTTGTATACCAGGAAAGACCATTCTATCAATTGTTTTGGCATATTCTGCCTTGCACATTATCATACCTCCCCTTGGACCTTTTAGAGTTTTATGAGTTGTTGTAGTCACAAAATCTGCATATGGGATAGGAGAAGGATGAAGACCTGCTGCTACAAGTCCAGCTATATGTGCAATATCTGCCATTAAATATGCTCCGACTTCTTTTGCTATTTCAGAAAATATTTTAAAATCTATAATCCTTGAATATGCACTTGCACCTGCGACTATCATTGCAGGTTTATTTTCAATCGCAATGCGTCTCACTTCTTCATAATCTATGTAACCAGTCTTTTTATGGACCCCATATGTCTTGACGTTATAAAAAACTCCAGAGAAGTTTACTGGTGCACCATGAGATAGATGACCTCCGTGGTGCAAACTCATCGCCAGTATTGTATCTCCTGGTTTAAGAACAGAGAAATATACAGCCATATTAGCCTGTGTGCCAGAATGTGGCTGGACGTTTACATGATCTGCCCCAAAAAGTTCCTTAGCCCTTTCTATCGCAAGACTCTCAACAACATCAGCATATTCACAGCCACCATAATATCTTTTTCCGGGATAACCCTCAGCATATTTATTTGTAAGAACAGACCCCTGGACCTCAAGTATGGATGGACTAACATAGTTTTCAGAAGCAATAAGTACTAAGTTTTCTCTTTCCCTTTCAATCTCTTTCTGTATCGCTTCAAAAATCTCGGGATCAGTAAGTTTGAGATTGTCAAAATTCATATCTTCTTTAAACGTTCCTCAATTAAAGATATTTTTTTTAATCTGAGACAGTGCCTTTCCCCTTCAAATGTAGTAGTTATCCATGTCCTTACAATTTCTTTAGCCAAATCTTTTCCTAATATTCTACCGCCAAGTACAAGAATATTAGCATCATTATGTAATCTGCTCATTCTGGCTGTAAACAGTTCATTGCATAAAGATGCTCTTACACGAGGAAACTTATTAGCCACAATTGACATACCTATTCCAGTCCCACAGATAAGTATTCCTCTATCTACTTCACCTGAAGATACAGCTTCAGAAACCTTTTCTCCAAAATCAGGATAATCAACTGACTGAGGGCTATTAGTACCAAAATCAATACATTCAAAACCGAGATCTTTTAAAAGCAAGAGAATCTCATTCTTCAGTTCCAACCCCGCATGGTCACATCCTACCCCGATTTTCATTCTTGAATTTAAATATCTTATCCAAGAGATTGTCATGAAGTCAAGAATATCTAAAACTCAACAACAAGACAGAAATGGTCAATCACTTTCATATTGCCGAAATAAAAAGCAGTAGGCTATACTGTCTTTAAGACTTCTTTTCAGGAGAAAAAATGCCTTTTTTAGGTGAACTTTTTGTAAGTGAGATATTAAAGAAACCTGTACTTGACCCAAAAGGCGATGAACTCGGCAGAGTAAAAGACCTTATAATTATAAAAGGTGAGCCATTGCCAAAAGTATCATCTCTCATTATAGAAAGAAAAAAAATAATTTATAAAATCTCATGGACAGACTTGAATATATTTAATAAAAGGATTATCTCTGCAAACATTTACAGTGATGCTTTACAACCATATCAGATCAACGAAGAAGACCTCCTTCTTGTGAGAGATATACTTGATAAACAGATTGTTGATATAAATGGCGCAAAGGTAGTAAGGGTGAATGATGTAAAACTTGAAGGGTATGACACAGAAGCTGTTCTTATTGCTGTTGATGTGGGCATGAGAGGAATAATGCGTAGACTCGGAGTAGAAAGAAGCGGTGAGGACTTATTGAGGCTCTTCAAAAAACACCTCCCATATAATCTGATAAGCTGGAATTATATACAACCTCTTGCACCTAAACTCACAGCGATATCCCTGACTGTCCCGCGTCAGATGTTATCAGAATTACACCCCGCTGATATTGCAGAAATAATCAGCCAGGTCTCCCATAAAGAAGGCACAAGTTTTATTAAAGACCTTGATGTAGATATAGCAGCAGAGGCTTTATCAGAACTTAAACCAGAGACACAGGTTGAGATTATCAGTGAACTAGACACTGAAAAAGCTGCTGATATAATTGAGGAAATGCCTCCTGATGAGGCTGCAGATATTATCAGTGACTTACCCTTAGATAAAGCAAAAGAGATACTTGAGAGTATTGAAAAAGAAGAGGCAGCAGACATACAAGAACTCCTTAGCCACGAAGAAGATACTGCAGGCGGTTTAATGACGAATGAATTTATAGCATATCCTCCAGAAACCACTGTAAAAGAGGCCATGGAGAGACTCAAAAAAGATGCTGAGACCATCGAGACAGTTTATTATATATATGTTATTGATGAAGATGAGAAGCTGATCGGCGTAATCTCATTAAGAGACCTCATACTTGCCGAGCAGACTGATAGACTGTCTGATATCATGGTCACAAAAATTAAAACAGTCAATCCAGAAGCTGATGAAACAGAGGTTGCTGAGTTAATATCCAAGTATAATCTTGTAGCTATTCCCGTAGTTGATGCTGAGGGCTATCTGTTGGGCATAGTAACAATTGATGATATCATTGATAGAATTATCCCCCCTGTAGCAAAACGTAAAAGGAGGAAGGTGTGAGACTATGGAAAAAGATCATCCTTTTTTCCTCTATTATGGGGCCTGGGATAATAACCGCAAACGTTGATAATGATGCAACAGGGATTACAACATATTCTGTAGCTGGAGCACACTTCGGTTATTCCCTTTTGTGGGTACTTATCCCAACTACTATTGCTCTAACAGTAATCCAAGAAATGATAGGAAGGATGGGGGTTATTACAGGAAAAGGTCTCTCGGATCTTATCAGGGAAAATTATGGTATAAGGTCAACGTTTTTTGTGATGTTAGTCCTGCTATTTGCAAATTTTGGAACGACTATAGGTAATTTTTCAGGATGGGCTGCAAGTATGGAAATACTTGGACTGAGTAAATATTTAATGGTTCCATTAGGTGCTTTATCCATATGGATACTTGTTACACGAGGTGGTTACAGAGTAGTAGAACAAATACTTTTAATTGCATGTTTTTTATATTTTGGATATGTAATTTCTGGATTTATGGCAAAACCGGACTGGGGGGAGGTCTTTAAAGGCACTTTTTTACCGCAGGTAAAATGGGATTTTGAATATATTTTTCTTAGCATAGCTATTATAGGAACAACTATCACCCCCTGGATGCAGTTCTATCTCCAGGGCTCAATAGTGGATAAAGGAATAAGAAAAGAAGACTATAAGCTATCCAGACTGGATGTAATAATAGGTTGCTCTATGACAGACATTATTGCATTCTTCATAATGGTTACCTGTGCAGTCACCTTATTTGCTAACGGTATAAGAATACATGAGGCTCCAGAAGCAGCTCTGGCACTCAAGCCTTTTGCAGGTCCTTATACCTCTTTTCTCTTTGCTATTTGTTTGGCGAATGGCTCACTCCTTGGTGCAATAATTGTACCCCTTTCGGCTGCCTATTGTATTTGTGAGGCAATGGGCTGGGAAAGAGGTATAAACAAGACATTTAAAGAAGCACCACAGTTTATGTGGATATATACATCATTAATAGTAATACCTGCTTTTCTTGTACTTATCCCTGATGTACCCCTCGTCGCCCTTATGGTTCTTGCATCCTTTTTAAACGGTCTACTTTTACCTATAGTATTAGTCTATGCAATATCACTTGTAAATAATAGAAGTATAATGGGAGATTATATCAATCCAAAAGGCTACAATTATATTTCATGGGGAACTGTGATTGTTCTTATAGTACTTACTGTATTCATTGTTATAACTACTGTAATACCACATGTTTAAAAATGATTAAAGCAATTGAATGGATTAATGGCAAAGTAGTAATCCTTGACCAGACAAAGCTTCCTTTTGAATTTACTTTTGTTGAATGTACTGATTACAGGCAGATTGCAGATTGTATCAAAACCATGAAGATAAGGGGTGCGCCTGCTATAGGTATAGCTACAGCAATGGGCATCGCACTTGGTGCTCAGGATATAAGGACAGAGAATTTTGAAAGATTTGTTGAGGGTCTTAAACCAATTTTCAATGAAATGCTTTCTACAAGACCAACTGCCGTAAATATAAGGTGGGCAATAGAAAGAATAAAATCATTGTTAATCAAGAAGAGAAGTGAATCTGTTGAAAGACTTAAAGAATTACTTATTGAAGAGGCTAATAAGATACATGAAGAGGATATTGAAGTAAATAAAGCAATTGGTAGATGGGGAGCAGGCTTTATAAAAAATGGCTTTAGAATTCTCACACACTGCAATGCAGGTTCCCTTGCAACTGGTGGTTATGGTACTGCAACAGCCCCAATGCTTGTTGCAAAAGAACAGGGTAAGAACTTTGAGGTCTTTATAGATGAGACCCGTCCTCTACTTCAGGGAGCAAGACTCACTGCATGGGAGCTTTCTCAGGAAGGGATTCCTGTAACCCTTATTACAGACAATACTGCAGGTGCATTAATTAAGATGGGAGAGATAGACCTCGTAATCGTAGGCACTGACAGAACAGCGCGGAATGGTGATGTTGCAAATAAGATTGGTACTTATACACTGGCAGTCTTGTGTAAAGAACATAAGATACCTTTTTATGTAGCAGCACCCTTGAGCAGTATAGATTTTTCCATTTTAACTGGCGACGAAATACCCATTGAAGAAAGGGGACCTGAAGAAGTAACACATATATTAGGGAAATACCAAGTTGCACCCGAAAATATTAAAGTTAAAAACATTGCATTTGATGTTACTCCAAACAAACTTGTCACTGCCATCATCACTGAAAAAGGCGTCTTCAGACCGAAACATTTAAAAAAACTTATGGATGAAAAGGTGAACTTAGAAAAATACAGAATCAATCCTCCTATATAATATGATAAAACCACAGAAAGAACTCAGCACTAAATTAACTGTAAATAAAAAAAATTATCTCGTAATCACAGAGGATTTAGGATTAGATAAACATTTAGTAATTACAACTGTTTATATCGGTGGTGAAATAATTTCAACAAAAAAAGCAGATTATAAAAATATCCTTGAGAAACCTGAATTAGAAACAGAGATCAGTGCTCTTATGAAAAGACAACATGAGCTTTCTATCCTCAATCTTAAAGAATATAAAAAAGTAGAGAAAAAATCACTTTCAGATTATCTTGATGAGATAAAGACCTTGCTACAAAAAAACAATACAAAAAGTCTATAAAACTCCTTAATAAAGCACTTGATTTATATCCTGATGAACCAATTTTTCTTTCATACTATGGATGTCTGGAGGCTTTACTTAACAGAAATTATGAAGGCGGGGTAGATGCATGTTTAAAGGCAATAAAACTGATCAAAGAGAAAATGCCATGTGGACATGAATTCTACTATCCTGTTTTATATCTGAACCTTGGTAGGTCTTATCTTGCATCTGGCAATAAAAAATATGCGGTTGAGTCTTTTCAAAGAGGACTCGTCTTTGACAATGACAACAAAGAACTGCTTCAGGAAATTAGAAGGCTCGGTATCAGAAGAAAGCCCGTAGTGCGTTTTCTTTCAAGGTCACATCCTGTTAACAAATATATTGGTAAAATACTCCATAAACTTAGCAACTCATAAATTTTTTGCTTATTTAAGAGTGTATTCTTAAAAAGTATCTGTAGACTATAATCCTGATTGGGTTGTTTTAAGCAGAGAATTATTAGAAGATGCTGAAGTATAACTGTCGAAAATAAGTTTTTAGAAAAACTTCACACTCTTTTTTTACACACCCCTTCACCCCTCTATTAAGAGGGGAAAGGATAATGTAAATTCCTTTTATTGAAAGAATAAATTCCCATATATCCCCTCTATTAAGAGGGGATTAAGGGGTGTGTCATAAACGCAACCTTGTTTTTAAAATGCATGAATCTTTAAGTAAATACCCTTATAAAAGGTTATTTTATGAATTTATATTATTATGGACTGCAATGATACTGAAACAATTCAACATAACAGTTTAGATCCCATCACGGAAAAGGTGATGCTTACGTTTTTGAAAATCTCCTTTCATGTAAGGATGCATATAATTTATAATGATTGCTAAATAAATGCCTTCTTCTGACCTTTATCTGGACAGGATAGACTTTTTGAAATACCTTGATAACACTGATTGCACCCAGTGCGGTGTTGGTTCATGTCAGGAGTTTATAGTTGCTTTAAAACAGGGTATCAAGAGACCTCAAGATTGTGCCTTCCTGAATAAAAATGAGGTTTATGCCTTTGAGGTAGCACTTAATATCTCGGACTCATGGCCAGAGGTCCCCCTCCTTATGCATCCAAGACCGAGTATTGTTGGGACTGTAGAATTAAATACGCCGGGCTCAGATTCGTTGGTTATTATTACTGGCAATAATGAATACACTGAACAGATTCTATTGACTGTATTGGGGACAACAATAACCCCTTTTTACATAGTATTTGTTGATACTGATGGAAATACTGTTGATATGTCAATGGTCTATAAAACCATGACAGCAGAGAGAATATATAAATCATTAATAAATACAGGTATCTATGAAAGATCAGAGAGAAAGGAATTAATTATTCCAGGGTTTGCCTCGCCTATAAGAGAGGAGATTGAAATATGGACAGGCTGGAAGGTTTTAACAGGACCTATTTGTGCAGCTGAACTTCCGCTATTTCTCTCTGAGATATGGATTCCGCCTGTATGATAGAAAAGGAGCTAATATGGAGAAAGAACCAACAAAAAGAAAACCAGATCCTGTAAAAATGCATGTTTTAAGGAGTCTCCCTCTTGAGATTAAACAGACTCTAACAAAAGAAGAAGTAGATGCATTTCTCTATGAAGAGGTCTGGCCTGATTCTTTAAGAGAAAAATTGAAAGATTATATTGTAGATGATTAGTTGTTTATCTGAGGTTCTGAGGCACCGTAAGGATATCCCAGAATGCACCTCTATATCCTTTACTTATTAAATCCTCAAGAACTTTATTAGCATTATAATTGTAATTCTGACTGACTTCCCCTCTGTCATTGAAGAAAAATAGTTCATCTCCTTTTATCAATTCCTTGATAAATTCATCAATCCCATCCTTTATTTTATCGGAAAGATAATAAAACGGACGTAACAAAGAAGGGGGAAGTCCATAATTAATCCTTTTTAGATATTCATAAAAAACAGTCCCTCGATAGACTCTTATACCATAAGAAGTCCCGACTCTGAAGGGTTTCAATGACCTCATATCCTCAATCACTTTCCTTATTGATTCAAAAGTTTCTCCTGGCGCACCAAGAAGCAGGTCAATCATAACTTTTATACCTTCCTTTTGGCATATCTTTACTGTCTCTTTTACAGTGTTATAACTAAAATTCTTATTTAAAAATGAGAGTATACGGTCATCAGTATGGTCAATACCGAAATTAATTCCGATACATCCAGCCCTCCTCAGAAGGTAAGCTAAGTCTCTATCCATATTCTCAGGAACTCCATATGCATACCATCCAATTTTTCCTCCCAGTCCTTTGTTAATAATTGTATTGCAAAGAGATTTTGTGTATTCCATGGAAAGATTGAACTCAGAATCACAAAGATGATAATGAGTAATCCCGTTATTTAAAAGTTGCTCTATCTCTTCTATCACAGATTCAATTGACCTGAACCTTACTTTACTTCCTTTTGCTAAAGGGTCTGCACAGTATATACAATTTCTGTTACATCCTCTTGTCGTCTCAATACCTGCCATCCCACCTTTTTGATAATAAAAAATATTATCTATAAAACCACGCCTTGGCTTAAACTCCTTCAAATTAAAAATTTGTGCATGTATAATACCTTTAGGCATTATCCCTGATGAAATGAGACTCTCGAAAATATCCTCTCCGTCTCCCCATATCCCCGCATCTGCTCCTGTATAAGCTAATACCTCAAAAGGCATAATGGAATAACCAACTCCTCCTAATACTACAGGAATCTCTTTTTCTTTTATCTCTACTACCATAGTCTTTATCATGTCTAAAAAGAATTCAGATGTTGCATAACAACTGTCGTCAATATTTCTCACAGATATGCCAACAATTTGTGGGGACTCCTTTTCAAGAATATATGAGAGACCCTGCTTATTTATGTTAACGTCATATATCAAAACCTTATGTCCTTTCTCATGAAGATATGATGATAGATATTCAAGCCCAAGAGGAGCAACAGGAGGCTTCACTTTATTTGGATTGATAAGAAGGATCTTTTTATACATATCTATAACTCAAGCAGTGAAAGACCTGAAGTTTCGTCAAATATCCTTTTAGCACTTATATCTTCTATCTCAATGACTATAGCTTCAATGACAAGAAATGTCTCAGATATTTCCCTAAGACATCCTACTTTAACAGTGTCTCTCTTTCCGAATGCTCCATGAAAATGAACCTTAGGGACATCTCCTTCCCAGAATATTGTTCCGATACCAAGAACCTCATGACTTTCATTCAAACTCCTCCATAAAGGCGTTGGGGGTATCTCATCTCTTTCTGGGCCAACTACTATTTTACCCTCTCTGATTCCTCCGATAAGATAAAATATTGCATTCTTTATATTTTCATTCTTTGCTATTTCGGCGATATTCATAAGAATCTCATCCTTGTCATCAAACTTAGCAACTATAACACGCCCTAACCTGCCTTTTTGATATTTCATTAAATAGCCTCCAGTCTTTCATTAATATATTCTTTCAAAATTGAAGATACATTTTTAAAGTTCTCATCATCTGGTAAATGTAAAATTATCCTATCTATATATCTCCTTTCTTTTAGTAACCTAAAAGAGGCTTTAAAATTCAGGTCATATACCCATGACAAATGCATAATCTTAAAATCATTCATAGACTTTAATTTTGACTGCGGAACAACCTGCCCTTTATAAATATAAGAGATTAAATCAGTCGAATAATCTGATGTTTCAGGAAGTCCAAGACCTGCAGCAGACGCCCTTTCCTTTTCAGATAAGTCATAATAGTCTATAAAAACTCTCCATATATCAAGTTTATCTGCATCACGTATCAATTTAATAAAGAAAACTATTTCTTCTTTTTCATTCTTCGGTATTGAAAAGGCATTATGAAATCTGACTGCCTGAAAAATTATTTTCCTCTCAGCTTCTGGTATATCCTTAAGAACATTCTTATTAGTCAGCGTTTGAACCCCAAGATAAGCATGATTGACTGAAAGACTGTCTTTAAAAGTTTTATATTTTTCATATTGTGGAAATCTACCAATGTCATGAAAGAGAGCTATTGTTTCTGCTATCATAGTTTCATTCTCACTACTACCAAGGTCTTTTGCTATTTCGATAATATTCTCGCATACCTTAAAGGTATGCACCTCTTTAAGATTAATATTTCTCTGATCTTCAGGATTTGGTGAATAGTAAGACCTTACGAATTGTGTAAACCAGTTCTTAAAAAATTCCAGATCAGATTTTGTCATATTGTTATCTTCATTTAGCTTCCTGTAATGTTTAATATAAGAGTATTAATATTCATAAACTATAATAACAACATTGGGTTCTGAAAAAGAGCCTGCTGTTAATCTATCAGGTCTTATCTTTATAATCCTCTCATCAGCATAACCGAGTCTCTCACATATATACATTACTGGAAGATTTTTCTTAAACAATGATGATGAAACTATGGCATCAGCAATACTTTTTGGGTTATTCTCAACATCAGTAAGGACGGCAATCTTTTTATATCTTTTAACTAATACTGGAATATCTTTTATTACATATCTCTTTTCTCTTCTATCTTTTAAGCAAGAGCCCTTTTGTAGACTCAAAAGAAAGGCATCATCCCACGGTTCTTTTATCCTTGAAAAGGCTAATTGAATACTTGAAAGATCAGGGGCTATCTCTACTATCTCTTTACCAATTTCTCTTATTATTCTTCTTCCTATGCCGAAAAATAAAGGGTCACCTGAAGCAAGTACAGTTATAATAAGGCCACATCTCTTCTGCTTTTCTATCTTAGATTTTATAAACTTTATCGTTTTATCTACATTATCTAATACATTTATTCTATCTTTTACTGTTTCAAAGTCTTCATATCTCTCAAAGACCTTAAGGAGTCTGCTTGAAGAAAGTATAAAATCAGAATGTGTTATGATCTTTCTACTTTTTTTATCTAAAGGTTTAAAGCCTATCCCTACAACATAGATTTTTGCCATAAATAACTAAAGCAGTCCATCTGGCAGTCTGCTGATATCAATATATTTAAAAACAGGTCCATCTTTGCATACAAATTTACTACCGTGTTGACAGTGACCACATTGAGCTATACCACATTTCATCCTCCTCTCAAGAGATACATATACCCTTGAAGGAAGGAACCCTCTGAAAAAAAGCCCTTTTGTTACAAATAGCATCATTATCTCAGGTCCGCATATAAAAGCATAGGCATTTAATGGATTCACATTAGATTTATCTATAAATTTCGTAACCATCCCTACATCATAGTCCCAATTCATATTTCGAGGGACTTCATCCACTGTTAAAAATACTTCAATATCTTTAAACCATATCTTTATCTCATCCATAAAAAGGATATTATCAGGAGACCTTGCTCCATAAATAAGTGTAATCTTTCCAAAAGAACTCCTCATTTTCAATATCTGATATATTACCGGTCTTAAAGGTGCAAGCCCAAGCCCTCCTGCAACTATGAGGATATCATTTCCACGTGCTATATCTAATGGCCAATAGGTTCCATAGGGCCCACGAAAATGTATCTCTTCACCCTTCTTGAATCTTTCGATAAACCTTGTCACCCTTCCTACAGCCCTTATAGTATGTTGAAAAACTCCGTTAGAAACACCAGAACTAAGAGATATGGGTGCTTCTCCGACACCAGGATAACCAACCATATTAAACTGTCCTGGCTTTGCATAGTATTCAGAATCTTCTGAAATAAGACTATATGTTCTTGTGTCTGGTGTCTCTATCTTTATATCTGTAATTACTGCTCTTATAGGGAAAAGAGGCGTTTTCAATGTAAAGGGCTCCTCTGAATCTCCTTAGCTATCTCTACCAAATCTATCTTTGTAGGACACCATGTTATACATCTACCGCACCCAACAGTCTTAATCATCCCATACTGAGATGAATAATTTAAGTTGTGGGTCACAAACTGTCTGAGGCGTGATGACCTCCTCTGCCTATAATTACCGCCATGTACTTTTGCAAACTTGATATCCTGACATGCGTCTAATTGTCGGTATCTTATAATTTCTTTTAGGTTCATATCCATCTCATCAACAATGTCATAACAGAAACAGGTAGGACAGACCATAACACAATTTGAACATGAAAGACATCTCTCATCAGCCGTTATATTCCATATTGGATGATCAAGGTTTTTAATGAAGAGTTCATCAAGACCTTTTACTTCAATATGTTTCCTAAAACTTTTAATTAGTGTTTTTTCTTTATCAGACTTAAGTTTAAATGCTTCAGGAGTTGCTTCTTTTCCTTTTACATTAAAAACATTAAATGCCTTTGAACTTTTAATTTCAACAAGATAATCATCATTAAAATCAGTTAATACCATGTCATATCCTGAGTGAACTTTAAGATAGGGACCTGTACCAACAGATGAACAGAAACAGTTTTCTAACACCTGTGAACAATTGATTGCAATGAGGATAGTATTTTCTCTTCTTGTTTTATAGTGGGGGTCTATAAAGCCATTTAAAAAAACCCTGTCAAGATACAGTATTGCATGTACATCACAGGGATGGATACCAATAATTATTTGCTTTTCAATTTCATGTCTTATCTCTTCAATAGCAATATTTGATTCTATGTTAAATCTGAGAATGCCTTCCCTTGGCTTATAAATAAACATTTTTCCTGGAGACAACATTGTAGTAGAATAATCCATTTTTAGATCCGAAATAGAAGATATTTCTCTGAAGATATAATGGTTATTTTCCTTTACTGGTCCAATAATCTTGTATTCATGTCTCAGATTATCTATAAAACTGAAGAATATATCTTTTCTTATAAGAAGATTAGAATTTTGGAAAGTGTCTTCCCCAGTCATACCATTTCCATACATCCTTTGTTAATTCTTCATATTCCTGTTTGATATGCTCAAAAAGGCGTGCATTCTCTATTGCTATAGCGCCACTACTTGCAAGTGCAGAAATGAAATCTATCTCCATAGGGGTAAAAGAATATGGATTGGGTACATATACCCTGAGCACCCCTATCACTGTTCCCCTTATACTCAAGGGCACTGAAAGTATTGCCTTGATCCCTTCTTTTATAATCTCCTCAGGATACTGAAGTCTTCCGTCTTTTGAAACATCTGAAATAATTACAGGTCTTCCTTCCAGGCATTCTCTATCTATAAGACTTTTCTCAACTTCTACAGGACCTTTCTTTAGATATGCCTCACTCAGACCATAAGTAGCCCTAACATTGAGATACCTTCTTTCAACATCAAGGAGTCTTATAGATGCAGCTTTAAAACCAAAAACTTTTGCTGCATTTTCAACAATTCCTGATAGCACTTCATTAAGGGAAAGTGTTGAACTTATAGAACGAGATACCTCTATAAGCGCCTGCATCTGTTTCCATATCTGCGCCCTATCAACCATTATGCCACCGAGAGAGGCAAGGACACGAAATTTCTGGATTTCCTGCTCTGTAAAATCACGGAATTCTGAAGTATAAATCCTTATAACTCCAATCGCCTTTTCGTGAACTGTGAGCGGACAGCTCATAACTGACTTTATCCCTTCTTTTATTGCCTCATCAAGATAAAGAACATGTGGTTCTTTCATAATATCCTTTGTGCTGATACATTCTCCTGATATCACCTTGCTATCTATCGGATGTTCCTCCAGAGGAACTGGCCCCTTTTCAAGATAGGTCTTAGGCAAACCATATGCAGCAACTATCTGGAGTGTTCTCTTCTTCTCGTCAAGAAGTCTTATTGTACAACCTTTGACTCCCATCTGCTCTGCAATGCTCCTTGCAAGGACATTTAGAGTCTTTTCAAGCTCGTATGAAGAAACAAGCTCTTCAAGAAGCATACACATATCCAAAAGCTGTCCCTCTTTTTTCATGTCTAAAAATTATCAGAGTCCAATGCTTATTGTCAAATGTCAATTTGAAATAGGAAGTAGCAAATCTTTAGTGGCGATAGAATAGAAAAAGGAGTTGTGTCAAAATAAAAGTGATCGCAGACATATTAATTTCAAGTCATGAAAGACTGTTATTCCGAGAACCTAAGATAATCTGTAAAAATTCTGGATAATTCTGGGGATGGAAAAGAGTCTCTGGAAAGTAACCAGAATTTATCAAATTATTACGATTTTATGACGGTATTATGTTAAAATTCCAGCAAAACCTTTGTGCGCCCATAGCTCAGCTGGATAGAGCGTCGGACTACGAATCCGCAGGTCGGGGGTTCGAATCCTCCTGGGCGCGCTTCAATATCAGTTGACAGTTTTTAAAAAAGTTTGTAGATTAGCATGTGCTAATATGATTTTCAATCCAAGGAGGTAAAAATAGATGGAAAAGACAAAATGGGAGCAAGCCAATGACCCTCACACAAGCCCTGAAATTTTGGATAGCCTTTCAAATGATCCGGACTGGATTATCAGAACTGCAGTAGCAGGTAATCCCCATACAAAGCCGGAGACCCTCAGGAAATTAGCCAAAGACAGTGAATGGTCTGTCAGAAACAGGGTGGGAAGTAATCCCAATACTCCACTTGATGCACTCATTGAATTGTCCAATGATCCTGATTGGCTGGTAAGAAGCAATTTAGCAAGAAATCCCAGTCTTGATATGGACACCCTGATGAAATTATTTGAAGATGCTAAATTTACAGTGAGAAAGAGTGCAATAGAAACAGGAAGGATTTAATGCACTGAACAGGAAAAACAGGGGTCATAAGCCCTTACAAGCATTTCACATTTTAATGCAATCTCTTTTTTATTTTCATTTATGAGTTTTTTAACAAGCCTCTTTAAATTCTCTTCAAGGTTCATAGAATTATGAGATGTTGGAGTTACTATATTCGCCCTTTCAACAATCCCCCTTTTATTTAAAACATAATGATGGCATAGAAGACCCCTTGGTGCCTCTGTTAAAGCGATTCCCTCACCTTCTTTTAGATCTATTTCAATCTCATAATCTTTAAAGGTCAATGAATCAAGTAACTCTATACACTCATTAATTCCGTGGACAACCTCAATAGCTTGAGCAATGTTATTATGGAAAGGATTAAAATCAGGTATTTTAAATCCAATATCCTCTGCTGCTTGTTTTGCATCTTTATGAAGCATGTCAAATTTTAGATTCATCCTTGCAAGAGCACCAACCATAAAAGAACCTCTTCCTTTTATTGATGTCATCTTTGCATTAGAGTAAGAAGCCTCTTTTTCTTCAAAGATTGAATAATATTCATCCTCTTTTATTTTTATCCCATTATTAGACAAAATAAAACCTTCATTTATCGCATATTCTGATAAAGAATGGATTGCAACATATTCTGATTTACTTTTGAATGCAGGGAAAGGTAGTTCTGAAATGAATTTTAAGGTCTCTACAGCTTCATTCCTTACAGACTCAAGGTCTTTTATCATCCATCCGACCATATCTTTTGAAGGCATTTTAGTAAAACCACCCACTACCATTGAGACAGGATGAAGCGGTCTTCCGCCAAACATTGCAGTTAAATTATTTACAACTTTTTTTAACCTAATTAATCTCTTGATTTCAGATTGGAATTCAGGAAGCATATCAGATATAGATTTAAGTCCTTTGTAATCAGGAAGGGCAAGCATATATAAATGTATCAGGTGGCTTGCAAGTATCTGGCTTAATGCCATAATCTTACGGATTTTGACAATCTCAGGGGAAGGAGTAAGACCCAGTGCTTTTTCAATAGCCCTGATCGCTGTTGTCATATGGGAGACAGGGCATATTCCGCATATCCTTGCAACTATGTCAGGGACTTCATCGAACCTCCTGTTAATTAAAAACCCCTCAAAGAACCTTGGTGGCTCCCAGATATTCAATTTAAGGTCATTTATCCTTCCTTGTTTAATATCAAGCTTTACAGAGGCTTCTCCTTCTACCCTTGCGATATAATCAATATTAACTTTCATATAATTCAGATGCCTTTCTGAACTCTGTTGTGACCGAACCAAATAATGTAAACCTTCTGATAATATCTTCTGAAGACAGCCCCATGGATTCAAATAGTCTTGCAAGGGCTGGTGCATTAGCCTGTTTCATAGGTCCCCAACATCCATAACAAGCCCTGTTATTTGAAGGGCATAAAGCTCCACACCCAGCATTTGTGACAGGACCCATGCAAGGCATTTTATAGTCAACAAGTACACATATATTGCATTTGAGTTTGCATTCCACACATACACTATACTCAAGAAAATCTGGTTTCTTTCCATAAAGTACAGAGGTTAACGCTTCATACAGGTCTCTTTCACCAGGAGGGCATCCCTTTATATCTCCATCTACTCTCACATAAGCAGATATTGCATTAGGTCTGATAGAATGAATATTTGAAAGATTACTATAAACCTTCTTCTCAACCTCAAGCTCTGGTTTAACAGATTTTATAGCAGGTATCCCGCCATTTATTGCACATGAACCAATTGCAAAAAGATATTTGCTCCTCTCACGTATCCTCTTCAGCTCATCAACCTGCCATGCCTCTGTTACAGTGCCTTCAACAAGACTTATATCAAAAGGACCTTCTGGTGTTCCACCGCTTGACACCATCTTACAGAATACAAAATCAAAGTTCTCCAACACCTCTATTACATGATTTTGAAAATAGATAACCTGGAATTCACATCCTGCACAGCATGAATATTTAAAAAATCCCAAGCGAGGTTTTTTATTATTCAGAATTACCTCCTTACCTTTTAAGGAGAAACAATTCTGCCATCTTTCATCAAAAGTAACCAGTCAGCAAGTCTTTCAGCCTGTAACATATCATGTGTGGTTATAATAACAATTGAATCTCCTTTTTTCTTCATCTTCAATATAATATCTTCTATAAGTGTTGTATTTTCCTGGTCAACAGATGCAGTGGGCTCATCAAGAAAAAGTATTTCGGGCTCTAAAACGATTGCCCTTGCGATACCCATTCTCTGAGTCTCACCACTTGAAAGTGTCAGCGCATTTTGTTTACTTTTATGAGCCATTCCAACAAAATCCAGCGCTTTATATACCCTTTCTTTCAGTTCTTCTCTTCTTGCCCCTCTTATCTTTAGACCATAAGCAACATTCTTAAATACAGTGGTATTAAAGACCCCCACCCTCGGTAATAAAAGTGTTATCTTTCGCATAAGTCCGATATCTTTCTTCAGGATGATCTCTCCTGAAAAATAATTAACATTTCCTCTATCAGGACTTTCAAGCAAGGCACAGATTCTGAGTAAAGTTGATTTACCACTTCCATTTGGTCCCATCAGCACATAGGTTCCGCTTTTTATGAATGAAAAGGAACAGTCTTTGAGTACAGGTCTTCCATTGTAACTCTTATAAATATTAGATATCTCTAATCTCAGGTTCATGAAACAATTTGAATAACACCTTTTTTCTGTATCAGAAATAAACCTATGTTAATAATAAAAGATAGAATAAGAAGTATAATACCAAGTGCAAGTGCAAGTTCAAAATTTCCTTTGTCTGTCTCGAGGGCTATGGTCGTTGTAATAACTCTCGTGTAACCAGCGATATTGCCCCCCACAATTAATATTGCACCTACTTCAGCCATAACTCTTCCAAGAGCTGCAATTATACCTGACATTATCCCATATCTTGCCTCTTTAATGATAGTAGTTGTCACCTGAAAAGCAGTCGCTCCGAGTGTTCGAGAAGCCTGCCTTATTAAAGGGTCAACCTTTAAAATAGCTGAATGTGATAAAGCTGCAACAATCGGGATAGCAAGTATACATTGTGCAATAATCATCGCATAAGGTGTATATAGCAGTGACAGGAATCCAAAAGGACCCCTTCGCGACAACAGAAGATACAGAAACAGTCCTACAACAACAGGGGGAAGACCCATAAAAGTATTTAGTAAGGTGATAATTAATCCCCTTGTAGGAAATCTTTTCAAGCCTATAATTAAACCTATAGGAAGCCCAATGAGTGTAGCTATTATTAGGGCTGTTATAGAAACTTTAAGGGATAAAAAAATTATACCTAATAATTCTGGATCGAGGCTAAGAATAAGGGATAATGCCTGTCTAAAACCCTCTATGATTGAATCCATTCGCCTCTATTTCGCATTAGGTACAAATAAGTGATTTCCATATTTATCTTTAAATGATGCTATAGCCTGTTGTCCTTCTTTAGAAATAAGCCAGTTGATTAACTCCATAGCCTCTTTATATTTTACATGTTTTTGTTTCTGAGGGTTTACAGCCATGACACCGTATTGATTAAATAGAATTGGATCGCCCTCAAGAACAATCGTCATTTCAAGTTTGTCTTTATCTTTTGTAGCAAGCCATGTACCTCTATCTGTAAGTGTATATGCACGTTTTTCATTTGCAATCCTCTGTGTTTTCTCCATTCCCTGACCTGTTTCGAGATACCATTTATTGCCTTTGGGATCAATACCCGCTTTTTTCCAGATTTCGAGTTCTTTAAAATGAGTCCCTGAATTATCTCCTCTTGAAACAAATGCATAACCTTTTCCTGCTATCTTTCGAAATGCTTCAGAAGCTGATTTTATCCCCTTTATTTTTGCGGGGTCTTCAATAGGACCGATAATGATAAAGTCGTTGTACATAACATCATGCCGGTTTACAAAATATCCTTCCTCAACAGCCTTAATTTCCAGCTCTTTTGCATGAACAAAGACTACATCTGCATCACCCCTTTTCCCCATCTCAATAGCTGCCCCTGTCCCTCTTGCAACAACTTTCACTTTTATCCCTGTTTTTTTCTCAAATATGGGCAGAATATAGCCAAACAATCCTGAATTCTCCGTGCTTGTGGTTGATGACAGGATTATTTCTTTTTCCGCTGAAGTACCTATACCTATACCAACCACCAAAACAAACGCTAAAGTCAATATAATCTTCATCAATCTCATATTTTTTCCTCCTTAAGCTTATATTTTACCTAAATTGAGCGATTCTTTTTTCCTAAACAATTTTATGTGCCAAAATTTATACTTT
>JBNAVX010000029.1:0-27846 GCA_049700155.1 Thermodesulfovibrionales bacterium | reverse complement strand
AGACCATCTTCTATTGAGATGATAGGGTATTTTGAGATTAATTTTCCATAATATCTGACCATTTCTTCTGAAGATAATCTAACATTGTCAGCCTTTAAAAAATATTTACCCTCATTATAAAACTCACTCGCAGCAGGATCTAATACTATGGATATATCCTTTCCTGCTTTATATCCAGCTTTCTTAATTGCAGTAAGGATAATCTGTATTGCCTCTTCATTTGAAGATAGGTTTGGAGCAAATCCTCCTTCATCTCCTACAGCAGTATTTAAACCCTTAGATTTTAAAACTGATTTCAAATTATGATATGTCTCAGCAGCCATCCTTAGTGCCTCTTTAAAAGATTTAGCACCTATAGGTGCAATCATAAACTCTTGAATATCAATATTGTTGTCAGCATGTTTACCTCCATTAAGTATATTAAAGAATGGAATAGGAAGACGTCGTGCCTTTTTACCACCAAGATATCTAAAAATAGATAATCCCTCATCTTGAGCTGCTGCCTTTGCAACAGCAAGTGAAACACCAAGGATTGCATTAGCTCCTAACCTCTCTTTATTCTTTGTCCCATCAAGTTTAATCATAAGGTGATCTATCTCCTCTTGTTCTCTGGGGTTCTTACCTATAAGCTCAGGTGCGATTATCTTCTTAACATTATTCACTGCTTTGAGAACACCTTTGCCTAAATATCTTTTTTTATCGTTATCTCTTAATTCAACAGCTTCCTTACTTCCTGTTGATGCACCAGAAGGAACAGCAGCTCGACCCAATATGCCATTATCAAGAATAACATCTACCTCTACTGTCGGATTCCCCCTCGAATCTAAAATCTCCCTCGCTGTTATCTTCTTAATCTTTGACATAGGTTTACTCCTTTCTAATAAATTTCAAAACTAAAAGCTTTTTAACTTTAAATTATCTCTTTTGATCATTGCAATAAATATAATAAACAAAAATGCTGATAAACCTGCTGTTATTGAACCATAATAGAATGTTGCAGAAGGAGATATATTATCCCAGAGCCATCCTCCTATGAGACTTGCAGGAAACATCGCAAAGCCAACTGCTGTATTATATATACCAAAGGCTGTTGCCTTAAAGTCCTGTGGTATAATTGTGGCAAGAAAAGCCTTCTGAATACCTTCTGTGAGACCCATAAAGAGACCATAGAAACTGAATAACAACCAAATGGTTGGAGTATCTCTTGCAACCGCAAAACCAAAATAGAGAATTGCAAATAAAACAAAGCCAAGGAGTATGACCTTCTTCCTCCCAAACCTGTCCGCCGCTATGCCAGCAGGGATAGATGTTAAAGAATATATGAGGTTGAACAAGAGATAAACCACTGGAATAAGTACTGTTGGAATCCCTATCTGCTGTGCCCTGAGAATTAGGAATACATCACTGGAATTACCTACTGCGAATAAGGTTGCGATTGCAACAAAAAATTTGAACTTCCAGTCAAAATGTTTTAGAGTCAATTTTGGACTCTCCGATTGCAAGAAAGAAGCCTTCTTTTTCTCTGTGATAAAAAAGACAATCAAGAGCACAGCGATAAGCCCGGGTATCATTGAAAGCCAGAAGATAACCCGGTAATTGTTTGAGAATATACCAAGAAGGGAAAAAGCCAGCGCAGGCCCCACTACTGCGCCCATTGTATCAAGTGAGCGGTGAAAACTGAAAGCCCTTCCAAGATATGCACTATCTGATGACTCAGCAATTATTGCATCACGCGGTGCAGTTCGAACACCTTTTCCGAACCTATCCATAAATCGAGAACCCATTACTTGATGCCAGCCTGTGGCAATCGCAACTATCGGTCTGCTCAGGGTAGAAATTCCATATCCCGCAACCATAAGCCACTTACGATTACCAATCCTGTCAGACAGCCATCCTGAAAATGTCTTTAAAAGACTTGCAGTTGATTCTGCGATGCCTTCTATGAGACCGATTATAGACTTGTTTACTCCAAGAACATTTGACAAAAATAATGGAACAAGGGGATAAATCATCTCAGAACTCACATCCATAAAGAAGCTTACCAGTCCTGCAACAAAGACATTCTTTCCAAAACCAAAAAACTTTTTTTTCTTCATTAATTCTCTTACACTTTACAAATAATATACAATTTTCCCCCTGTTATTACCTTGCAGATGCATTTTTATCGTATTGGAGCCCTGATCTTATCAGGATGAGAAAGAGTAAGAGAGTAAGATTACTGCACCTTCCAATTACTCATAAATTTATGAATTAAGTAGATTAGCAGGAATGACTGTGTTGAAGAGTATTTCGTAAAGTATTTATACAGAAACTTTTTTCTGTAGCAGAATCAGTCTTTCTTTGATTTCATTCATCTTCTTCTCATTCTCTAATAGAACAGCCTTCCTCTCTTCAACAGCCTTTTCCCCTTTTGCTTTCTGGTTCAATCCTTTCTCTATTGCAGATGTTATACCCTTGATAGTTGCCTCAATTCTCTCATACATCTCCCACCTGAAATCTAATTTGCTCTTGTCAAGCCTCTCTGCAAAATCAAACCTGACCCTACCACTCTGGGTATCAATCATTTCAATCAAATACTCCTTCATCTTTTTGAGAATTATTTTGTCACCAACGAATTTTGGAAGTGTGAGAGTCAAGGACTTTGAAAGAACCTCAAGTATTACTGGTTCTTCCTTGAATTTATAATAAAAGCTCGGTTTTACTGTCCATAACTCTTCTGCTTTAAATTCTTCAAATGGTATCGCAAAAAGCTCTGAAGAAAATTTAAAAAGTGCATCAACAGTCTCATTGATCTTTGTTATAAATCTACTACATATTGACTCAAAAGCAGAGGCTAATCTTCCATCCTCCTTTGCCCACCAGTTATTACAGGCATTTTTAACTTCATCCATAACGTATTTTTCGAGAGCAGCATTTAATTCTTTTGAAGACATAGATTTGTTTTCTGAATAAAATTTCTCAAGACCAGCAGACAGGACTGTTAATGTTTCACGTTTAAAATCTTCAAGGTCTTCATCAAGTCCTTTTTTCACAAGTCTATCTACCTCACCATCAAGAAGGATATCAAAATCCTGTTTCTCACGCATAACCTCCTTCTTCTTCTTCTCAAATATCTCTATTTTTGCCTTAAGTTCTTCAACAGGGATTGTAAGTGATTTCATTTCAAGTCCAAGTTCAAATAAAGCCTGAGACAAAAATCTTAAAAGGGTGTTCGATACTGAAAGAAGAAGAACTTTCCCCTTTTCTTCCATCAAAAAGGTATTTAGAATATTTTCAAATTCAGGAAGAAAACTCTTCTTAAGTAGTTCAGGTTTTCCATCTAATTTTCCTTCAAGTGCAAGTTTTGCAGAAAGAGGAAATATTTTTACTTCATAGTTCATGCATTCCTCTAAGACCTTTTTTGAAAAAGAAATAGACTCTTTCAGGTCTTCTTTATCTACATAATCAGCCTTATTCTGCAGGAAAAATATCTTGTTTGAATATTCTCTTACATCTTTCAAAAAATCCAGTTCAGCCTTGCTTACAGGTTGATCTACAGAAAGAAGAAACAACGCAGCATCAGATTTAGGAAGATACTGATATGCAACATCTGTATTATGTTCAAAAACTGAACCAACACCAGGGGTATCTATAAGTCTAACACCGTCTTTAAGATAAGGAGAAGGATAAGTAATGATAACCTCAAACACATCTTTTTCGTTCCTTGGGTTTCCTTTTTCAGTAACATACTCTGATAGTTTTTCAGGCTTTATTTCCATTATCCTACCATCATTGAAAAAGACATTAATTTTCAATTCTTCTCCATATTTAAGAATAGTTGCTATAGATGTAAGAGGAACGACTGCTGTTGGTAATATCTCTGATCCTAAAAGTGCATTAATAAGTGTAGTTTTACCCCTTTTAAATTGTCCAAGAACAACAAGATTAAATACATTATCCTGGACTTTCTCCCTTAGCTCATCATAAGGACAGTCACGTATACCATCAATAACAGTCATGGAATCAATACAGGAAAGAAGTTCATTCTTCAAATGAGAATATTTATCAAGAACCATTGTTACCTTCTATCAGGTTTAATATAGGAGTTAATCATTGCTATAAATTAAAAAACTCCTACCAAACGCCTTTAGTAGGAGTTATCAGCCCTGATAAGTCAGGACGATTAGGCGAACCCCATCGCCTTAGTACGTCATTTTAAATAAAATAGCAAAATGTATATATAAAAGTCAATTTATCGAAAAAAAATTACAATAATTAAAACCTCTTAAACTTAACTATCCTGACAAAACTCTCGACCTTAAGACTTGCACCTCCAACAAGTGCACCATCAAGGTCTTTGCAAGCCATCAGAGAATCTACATTCTCAGGTGTTACACTACCTCCATATATTATACGTACCTCATCCGCTTTGTTACCATATTTCAGCTTAATCCTTTCTCTTATATAGGAATGTGCCTCTTGAGCTTGTTCAGGGGTTGCTGTCCTTCCTGTGCCTATTGCCCAGATAGGTTCATAAGCTATAACAATGTTCTCGATGTCAATTTCATTTAGTCCTCTATTTATCTCTCTTTCAAGAACATCAAACGTCTTTCCCGACTCCCTTTCTTCAAGAGATTCACCAATGCAAAAAATGACACCAAGCCCTGTTTTTCTTGAAGCTTTTATCTTCCTGTTCACTACTTCATCTGTCTCATTAAAATACTGTCTCCTTTCAGAATGTCCGATTATTACATACTCACATCTTGTATCTACGAGCATAAGAGGGGAAACTTCACCTGTAAATGCACCTTTTTCCTCATAGAATACATCCTGTGCAGCAAGTATTATATTTGTATCTTTCAACTTTTCTGCTGCAGCATTAAGTGAAGTAAAAGGGGGTGCGATAACAATATCTGCATCCTTTACGTCTTTTACTTCAGGTATAAAAGCTGACAGAAATTCATGTGTCTCAGAAATGGTTTTGTTCATCTTCCAGTTTGCTGCAATAAAAGGTCTTCGCATGCGGATAATTTAGTTTATAAGTGTTTTACATGTCAAGGTAATCTTCTAATCTGTATATAGCAGAATGCTAAAGGTGCCTGTAAATTTTTACTTCTAAATTAAAGAGGGGTTTAGGGGAGTGGGGTTGTGCTAAAATACCTTCCATTAGGAAAACTTAATTCATAAATTTATGAGTAATCGGCAGATTCAGTATTCTCGCTCATTCTCGGCTCGATTAATATCGAGCCTCCGAGGTAAATTCTTTCTTCGAAAGAATTTAAATCCGCTCAAAAACTACGTCTGCCTGAGATTTTATGAATAATATTGGTTAGGTTAAAGGAGTTGTTTATTTGAAGATAGCGTATTTTGATTGTTTTTCAGGTATAAGCGGTGATATGTGCCTTGGTGCACTCGTTGATGCAGGAGTGTCACTTCAAAGACTGAAAAAAGAACTAAAGAAGATTCCTGTTAGGGGATATGAATTAGAAGCCAAAAGAGTAAAGAGGGCAGGGCTTGTAGCAACGAAAGTGGATGTGGTAATGCGTCCAGCGTTCAGCGTTCAGCGTTCAGAAGGCAGGAGATGGAAAGATGTAGAAAAAGTAATTCAAGACTCAACATTATCAGAGAATATAAAACAGAAAGGGATGGAGGTCTTTAAACTACTTTTTGAGGCTGAGGCAGAGGTGCATGGGGAAGATCCTGAGGATATTCATCTACATGAGTTGGGTGCTGTTGATTGCATTGTAGATATATTCGGAACGATTGTAGGTCTTGATATTCTCGGTATAGAAAAGGTTTATGCATCTCCTGTGAATCTTGGTAGTGGGACGATTAAGACACAACATGGAATTTTGCCTGTTCCTGCTCCTGCAGTAGCAGAGATTTTGAAAGGGATACCAGTGTATTCATCAGATACAAAATTTGAATTGACTACACCAACAGGTGCTGTAATATTGAAAAGTCTTTCATCAGGATTTTGTGAGATTCCTTTGATGAATATTGAAAAGACAGGTGTTGGAGCAGGTAGCAAGAATTTCAAGGGAAGACTTAATGTCTTAAGGATGTTTGTAGGAGAAACATACTCACCTCCTTTTAATCCCCACCTTAGTAAGGGGGGATACAGTGGGGTTAAGGAAGAAATTTGGGGATTATCAGATGAAAGTGTTACTGTCATAGAGACCAATATTGATGATATGAACCCTCAGATATATGAGTATGTGATGGAAAAACTCTTCAAGGCTGGTGCACTTGATGTCTATCTCACCCAGATTATAATGAAGAAAGGAAGACCCGGTATCAAGTTGACTGTCCTGTGTAAAGATACTAATAGAGATTCGCTGATAAAGATAATATTGAAAGAGACGACGACAATAGGGGTTAGATTTTATAATGTCAGTAGAATGATGCTTGAGCGAGAGATAAAAGAATCAGAAACAGAATTTGGTAGAGTAAGGATAAAAGTATCAAGGCTTGGGAAAGAGATTCTCAAAGCAACCCCTGAATACGAGGATTGTAAGAAGATTGCAAAAAAGACAAAGATGCCAGTTTTTGAGATGATGCGAAGGATAAAGATACCGTTTTTGAATAATAAATAAACAGATGATAAATTACAAATAAATTCTAAATTCAAAATTCAAAATTCAAAATTCTAATAGACCTTTATCTTGCTGATAGTGTTACATAAATGGACGAACCGTTCCTGAATATAAGAAGAAGGATGCTCTCTTCAGGTTTTAATCTGGATACTATATTCTCATATGACTTTACACTTGTAATCTTCTGCCTGTTTATCTCCTGAATTACATCTCCTTTTGAAAGGACCATTGAAGCCGGACTATCTTCATCAATATCTGATACAACAACACCTTTTAATCTCTTTGGTAGGTTGAGTTTTTCGGATATCTCAGGCGTAATGTTCTGGACAACAACGCCTTTCAAAAGATTATTGTACTCACCTTTTGATATCTTTTGCATCTCTGCAGGTAATTCACCGATTGTTACTCTCTTGGTTTCTGTTCTGTTTTCTCTGATAATTTTTAAAGTTACCTCTTCCCCAGGAGAGGTATTAGCAACCATATTTCTTAACTGGTAAGGCTCTTCAACCCTTTTACCTTCATATTCTATGATTACATCTCCTCTCTGTATGTCAGCCTTTTCAGCAGGACTTCCTTCAATAACATCAGCGACAAGGACACCTTTTTCGTCTTTTAGATTGAATTGTTTTGCGAGCTCAGGTGTTATGGTCTGAATTGTAACACCAAGCCACCCTCGTATTACTTTTCCTTTTTTAATAAGACTATCCATAACTGCTTTTGCCATATTGCTCGGAACAGCAAAGCCGATACCCTGATATCCACCAGTTGTGCTGAAGATGGCTGTATTAATTCCAACGAGTTCACCTCTGACATTAACGAGTGCTCCGCCAGAATTTCCTGGATTTATTGCTGCATCAGTCTGAATAAAGTCTTCATAATCAGCTATTCCAACATTTGCCCTTCCTACTGCACTCACTATACCCATAGTAACTGTTCCTGCCAGACCATAGGGGCTACCGATGGCAAGGACTGTTTCACCCACTCTTAATTTGTCAGAATCTCCTAACTTTATAGTCTGGAGATTGTCTGCCTCTATCTTTATTACTGCGATATCAGTCATTGCATCTGAACCGATAACCTTACCCTTAAACTCCCTTTTGTCTGCGAGGGTAACATTTATCTCATCAGCTCCCTGTATTACATGGTTGCTAGTCAGAATATAACCTTTCTGATCTACTATCACGCCAGAACCAAGGCTCATGGTCTTTCTCTCTTTTGGCAACCTGAAGGGCCATTCATCTCCAAAGAACCTTCTGAAGAAAGGGTCATTAAAGAATGGGTCAATAGTTTGTTTTGTTTTTATAATCCTTGTTGTGGAGATATTAACTATTGCTGGTTTTACTTCCTCAACTATCTCTGCTATTGCACGCCCTGTCTTAGAAAGTATGTCTATAGATTCCTGTGATATCTTAGGCTCTGCATATGCAGATGAGAAGAGCTCAGCCTCAGGCAGATTTATTGAGAAAGTTAACCCTGCAAAAAAAACTAAGATTATAAAGATTAAAAACTTGTATAACCCTTCTTTCTTATTAAACATTTCTCCTCCTAAAAAGAAATTATATCTTAAAGATAGTAAAAAAACACTTTTATAATAACATAAAGTTGCTTATGTAAATAAGTATGTAAATAATAATGGAGAAATAATATCAGACAATATTGAAATAGTTATGAATAAATTATGAAAGATTATGAAGATTTTAATGCTCTCTGAATTTTATTAATTTTTAGACTGTTATGAGTTATAATTGCATCTGAGGAAACCACTTTGAAGGTAGCAATCATTGGTTTATCTAATTCAGGTAAGACAACAATCTTCAACGCCCTCACAGGTCAGAACCTTGAGACTACAATTTATCCTACTACTTCTGGTGAACCGAATTTAGGGATTGTGAAAGTTCCTGACCCAAGACTTGATAGACTATCAGCGATTTTTAGACCAAAGAAGACCACTTATGCAACAGTTGAATATATTGACTACCTTGGTATCACAAAAGGTGATATTAAGCAGAACAGAAAAGTCTTTGACCTTATTAAGGATGTAGATGCAATTGTTCATATTGTGAGGGCATTTGAAGATGAAAGGGTTTTACATCCATTAAATAATGTTGATCCAATTCGAGACTTAGAAACGGTTGAGCTTGAGCTTATATTTGGAGACCTCGAATTAATTGAAAAAAGGTTAAAAAAGATAGAAGAGGTGACAAAGAAAGGGAAAAAGCCTGATGAAGCTGAAAGGAGGATACTTTTAAAATGTAAGGAATCTCTTGAGAATGAAATCCCATTAAGGTATTTACATTTCAGTGAAGATGAAATAAAGAGAATGAGGCATCTTCAATTTATCTCCATAAAACCAGAGGTGATTGTCTTAAACATTGGTGAAAAGGATTTAAATACAGATAAGCCCATAAAATTCGAAAAAGAAATTGAACATTATTTTAGGAGTAAAAAAATCCCCCTTAACCCCCCTTTGTTAAAGGGGGGCATGGAGGGATTAAAAACTCATTACTCATTACTGTCATTATGCGGGAAGATAGAGATGGAGATTTCACGCCTTTCTCCTGAGGATGCAAGACTGTTCCTTGATGACATGGGAATTAAAGAACCTGCATCAAAGAGACTCATTCATCTCTGCTATGAAATTCTTGGTCTAATTTCCTTCTTCACATATGTCGGTGATGAAGTGAAATCATGGACAATTTCAAAAGGGACAAATGCACTAAAGGCTGCTGGAAAGATTCATTCTGATATCGAGAGGGGTTTTATAAAGGCAGAGGTTATTTCATTTGATGAGTTCATCTCTTTGGGGAGCATTCATGCTGCAAGGGAGAAAGGTCTCTTACGACTTGAGGGAAAGACATATGAGGTTAAAGATGGGGATATAATTAATTTCAGATTTAATGTATGAATAGGAGGTCATATGCTCGAGATTGATATCCCGGGATTTGGATTGGTTAAATTAGAACACCTTGTTTCAGACTTCACTGGAACTCTATCATTTGATGGAAAACTATTGCCAGGAGTGAAAAGCAGATTGAATAAGATAGCAAAGCTTTTGAAGGTGCATATTCTCACTGCTGATACATTCGGTAAGGCAAGGCAGGAGCTTGAAGGGGTTAATTGCAAAATGCATATTCTGACAGGTGAGGACCATGATATCCAGAAAGAAGAGTATGTAAAGAAACTCGGGGCAGAAAATGTTGTAGCTTTTGGAAATGGAAATAATGACAGAAGGATGTTAAAGACTGCACGTCTTGGCATAGCAGTTTCCTTAGGCGAAGGATGCGCTCTTGATGCACTAATGTCTGCTGATATATTTGTCACGAGTGCAAAGGATGGACTTGATTTACTTCTTAATCCTAAGAGGTGCAAGGCTACTTTGAGGTTTTAAAAGGTGTAGAATATTGCCTATGTTAAAATATGTCATGTTTATAGACACATTAACACAAATGGAACAGATGATGATTGAAAAATTTATTTTGCTCATTACAAATACAATTCATGTTGAGGCGATTTATCTTTTTGGTTCAAGGGCAAGAATTGAAGGTCATAAAGAAAGCGATATTGATATTGCGATTATTGTAAAAAATAAAGAAGAGATAAAAGATATAACCCAAATGGCTATTGAATCATCAATAAAAATAGAGGAAGAATTGGGTGTTAGTGGCGAGCTAATTTTAAGTCCGATAGTCATAGATGAATCTATGTTAAAGACAAATTTTGGAATCGCAAGGAGAATCAAAGAAGAAGGTGCCTTATTATGGTCGAGAAGATCAAGACAGAAAAAGAAATTTATATAAAAGGAGCCTTAGAAATTTCAAGAGAGAAAATAGAAGCTGTCATTGATGCTTATAAAAGAGGTAATTATGGTCAGGTTCTATCATCTATGTACTATGCCTATTTTCACATAATAAAAGCCCTTTTATATAAAAAAGGATTTGACCCTAAGAGCCACGAAGGTGTTTACACAATGATGAATCTACATTTTATTAAATCTGGCATTCTGAATAAAAAATTTAGCAGGTTTTTCGAGAGGCTTCATAAAAATAGAGAGATTGCAGATTATAATCCTGTTGCACCAAAATTTGATAAGAAAGATGCAGATATGTTCATAAATGAGTTTGCAGAATTAACACCTGAAATCCTGAGACTGTTGAATAATTTCAGAACCCAAAGAAATAAGATTATGGAAAATATAAAATTACTTAAAAATCTATAATTAAGCTTTTATGGATGAATCTCGTATCAAAATATTATTAAGTGAGCTTGACAAATACCCTATTTTATTTGCATATCTTTTTGGCTCACAGGTAAATGATAAAACTACAAAGTTGAGTGATATAGATCTTGCTGTATTCATCGATAAAAAGATATCTAAATCAGAGAGATTTGATATTAGACTCAGGCTGACAAATAGTCTTTCAGCAGTGGCTGGTAAAAGGGTTGATGTAACAGTAATGAATGACATCCCGATACAACTTGCCTATGAGGTCATAAAACATGGAAAGGTTATATTGTGCAGGGATAGAGACACAATGGTAAATACGGAAGTAGAAATATTATCAAAATATCTTGATAGAAGATACTACGACAAGAGAAGGGCAGAGATATCGCTTAAAAAATAGAGACAGAAGGTATTATTCTTCTATGACCTTGAAAGAAAAAGTTACTGATAAGATTGATAGGTTAAAAGAATATGTTGGTTATCTAAAAACCTATCAAAAATATACCCTTGATGATTTAAAAAAAGACCCAACCTTAAGAGGAGCAGTAGAAAGATATCTTCAACTTTCTGCTGAGTGTGTAATAGATATTGCAGAAATCATGATTGCAGAGCTTGGATTTAGAAAGCCTGAAGAATACAGAGAGGCTATAGATATTCTTGGGGAATCAGGAATACTGCCTGATGAATTTGCATATTATTTTGCGCCCATAGCTGGTTTTAGAAATATACTCGTCCATGAATATGCCAAGATAGACCTTAAAGAAGTTCATAGGCACCTTCAGCATGACCTTGCTGACTTTGATAAATTCACAGGATACATAATTGAATATCTCAGAACTCTAAAATAGATCCCAACCACTTATTACAAAAGCTTTTCATAGAAAATATAAATCAAATTTAAATAACTCAGGTTACGCATATTTATTCGTTGAAAAATAAAATCCCATACTGGATCTGCCAATTACTCATAAATTTATGAATTAAGTGGGCTAAAGACCTGGCTCATTTTCTATTGTCATTGCCCGACTTGATCGGACAATCCAGAAAAAAGGGACTGGATTCCCCGTTTAAATATGGTTTTTCTGGTTCTTAAAAACTCTGGATTCTGCATCAAGTGCGGAATGATGACTTCGGAAATACTTTAATGATTCTTCTCACTACATTTTCAATTTCAACTTTTTCACTCTTTTTTGTCTTTCTATCTTTAATCTCGACCATTCCCTCTTTCAAATTTTTCTCACCAATAATAATATGTGTAGGAATGCCTATTAAGTCAGCATCCTTGAACTTTACTCCAGCCCTCTCTTCTCTGTCATCTATTAAGACCTCAATACCTTCATTGGATAATTCTTGATAAATTTTCTCAGCTACCTCAACAGTCTTTGAGTCTTTCATGTTCAGAGGTAATATTTCTACATCAAAAGGTGCGATACTTTTAGGCCAGATGATGCCGTCTTTATCATGGTTCTGCTCTATTGCTGCTGCTGCGATTCTTGCTGGTCCGATTCCATAGCTTCCCATGATAATCGGTTTTTCCTGTCCATTTTTATCAAGATAGAATGCCTTCATTGGAATTGAATACTTTGTTCCGAGCATGAAGATGTTTCCGACTTCAATTACTTTTTCTATTCTGAGAGGTGATTTGCATTTGGGACAGAAATCTCCTTCTCTTGCTACATGTATATCATGCCACTCAGCATTAAAGTCTTTTCCGGGTCTTATTCCTTTTACATGATAATGAGGTTTATTAGCACCGCTTACATATATACCTTCCTTAAGACAGGAGTCAGCAATTATTCTGATTCTGTGATTCATAGGTCCAATAAATCCCGCTTCAATGCCGAGTATATCTTTTACTTCATCTTTATGTGCCTGTCTGTGTTTTCCGATAATCTTTGCGAGCTTCTTTTCATGTAATTCCTGGTCTCCTCTCACGAGTGCAAGAACAGGAGTCTTTTCACTGATGACAAGGATACTTTTAATGAAATACTCTTTATCAATCTTCAGAAAATCTGATACCTCCTGAACAGTTCTTTTGTCAGGTGTGTGTATTTCTTCATATGTCCAGTCTTTTTCATTTATAGATTTAGGTATAGAACATGCGAGTTCAACATTCGCTGAATAGCCACAGTTGTTACATAATGCAACCTCATCTTCTCCAGATTGACTCGGTGCCATGAATTCATGAGACTTTGCCCCTCCCATCATTCCAGGATCTGATTCGACCATGTAATATTTAAGTCCACACCTTGAAAAGATTTTATGATAAGCCTCTGCATGTAGCTCATAGCTTTTTTTAAGACCTTCTTCATCTGCATCAAGGCTGTAACTGTCTTTCATTAAAAATTCTCTTGTCCTTAAAACCCCACTTTTTGGTCTTGCCTCATCCCTGAGTTTTATCTGTATCTGATACCATATCTGTGGTAATTCTCTATAAGAACGTATCTCTTTTGATGCAAGCCATGCAATAATCTCTTCATGTGTCATTCCAAGACACATATCCCTGCCACCTCTATCTTTTAGACGGAACATCTCATCTCCAATCTCATACCATCTGCCTGTCTCCTGCCATACCTCTGAAGGATGGAGTGCGGGCATGAAGATCTCCTGAGCACCTATCGCATTCATCTCCTCACGGAGAATCCTGTTTATCTTTTCAATGACTCTGAGTCCGAGTGGGAGATATATGTATAAGCCTGCTGCAAGCTGTCTGACATAACCAGCCCTTAACATCAATATATGGCTTATGGCTTCTGCCTCAGCAGGTGTCTCCTTTAATGTTGGTATCAATATTCTTGAGAAACGCATAGATATTTAGAGTAGTATATAATATAGAAAAATCTGGCATAAAAGTGTTAAATTAATTTACCTTATTAAGCAAAAATAAAATAGAAGGTATTATTATGCAGAGATTTCCTATGACCCCAGAGGGGTATCAAAAACTACAGGAAGAACTTGGAAGACTCCTGAAGATAGAAAGACCTGGTATCATAAAGGCGATTGCAGAGGCAAGGTCTCATGGAGACCTTTCTGAGAATGCAGAATACCATGCAGCAAAAGAGAGGCAGTCCTTTATTGAGGGAAGGATACAGGAGCTTCAGGCAAAACTCGCAATGGCGCAGGTCATAGACCCTTCTAAGATAAATCAGTCAATGGTTGCCTTCGGTGCAAAGGTCAGGGTTTTGGATTTAGAGACGAATGAAGAGAATATTTTTATACTCGTTGGCCCTGAAGAGGCTGATGTGAAGAACAACAGGATCTCGATAAACTCTCCAGTAGGAAGGTCTTTGATAGGTAAAAAGGTTGGGGATACTGCCCTTGTCAAGGCACCTGCAAGAACAATAGAATATGAGATATTAGAGATAAGTTTTGAGTAGGCTCTTCAATGCAGAGGTAATAAATAACCTTCCTTTAAATAGCAGATACAATCTTTTAACTGTAAAGCCTTTAGAAGAGGTAATACAACCTTATCCGGGACAGTTCTATATGTTAAAGGTCAGTAATTCTTTAGACCCTCTACTTTTAAGACCTTTCAGTTTCTTCAGGAAAACACCTGAAGGAATACAATTCTTATTTGAGATAAGAGGTAAAGGGACCCTTGTAATGAAGCAATTTAAGAACGGTGATGTTATACATCTCATTGGTCCGCTCGGAAATGGATATCCAGATATGGAAGATAACAAGATACCTGTCCTTATAGCTGGTGGTATTGGAATAGCGTCGATCTATTCTCTTGTTGAGAAATTTGGGAAAAACTCAATTTTATTTTACGGAGCACTGAATAGAGAAAGCCTTTTAATGCTCGACGAATTGAAAAGGTTAGTTAATGAGCTGATTATATCCACAGATGATGGCTCTGTCGGAAAGAAGGGAACTGTTATAGATGCTTTTAATGATTTCATTTCTTATAACCCATCACTCATCACCCATTACCAGATATATGCCTGCGGGCGTAAACAAATGCTTGAAGTCTTAACCGGGATTGCTCTAAAAAATGGGATAAAGGGTTATATATCTGTTGAAGAGAATATGGCATGTGGGCTTGGTGCATGTCTTGGATGTGCGGTTAGAGTCAAGAGTAAAGAGTCAGGAGCAAAGAGCAGAAGGCAAAGAATAGAGGATTTTAACTCTGAACTTGTTTATAAAATGGTCTGTAAAGATGGTCCTGTATTCCCATTAGAGGAAATAGTGTGGTGAGATGAATTTGTCCGTCAACATAGGCCATCTAAAACTCAAGAACCCTGTTATGACTGCTTCAGGGACATTTGGGTATGGTGAGGAGTATTCTGAGTTTGTTGACTTAAACATGCTCGGTGCAATTATTGTTAAAGGAATATCACTTGAAGCAATGGAAGGTAACCCTTCTCCAAGGATATGTGAGACACCGTGTGGAATGTTGAATGCTATCGGTCTCCAGAATGTTGGCTTAAAGAGATTCCTGAAAGAAAAACTACCATATTTAAAAAGATATAATACGATAATAATCGTCAATATCTTAGGAAAGACTATTCAGGAGTACGTTAAACTTTCAAAGGCACTTAATGATGCTGGTGTTGACGGGATAGAGTTGAATGTTTCTTGCCCTAATGTTAAAAAGGGTGGGATTAGTTTTGGGACTGATAAGAGATCACTATCAAGACTTGTGGCGAAGGTGCGTAATTCAGCGAAAGACACAGTCCTGATAACAAAATTATCTCCTAATGTATCAAGTATTCAAGAATTCTCAAAGATAGCTGAAGAATCAGGAAGTGATGCTATATCACTGATTAATACAATACCAGCAATGGCAATTGATATTGAGTCAGCAAGACCGAGGCTTGCTAATATCACAGGTGGACTTTCAGGACCTGCGATCAAACCGATTGCTGTAAGGATGGTATGGGAAAGTTATAAAGTAGTTAAAATCCCGATAATTGGTGTTGGTGGTATTATGTGTGCAGATGATGCTATTGAGTTTATGCTCGCAGGTGCTACTGCTATTGCTGTTGGAACTGCAAACTTTGTGAATCCTTTTTCAACTTTAAATGTGATTAAAGGGATTGAAGAGTATCTAAAAAGAAAGAAGATAGATGATGTAAAAGAGATTATAGGTGCTTTAAATGCCAGCTAATCCAATAATTACTCTGACGACTGACTTTGGCTATAAAGACCCCTTTGTCGGAATTATGAAAGGTGTTATATTGAGTATAAATCCACTTGCGAATATTGTTGATATAACACACGGGATATCTCCCCAGAATATCCTTGAGGCTGCTATTACGATTTCAGTGAGCTTTAAATCTTTTCCTTATAAAACGATACATGTCGTTGTTGTTGACCCTGGTGTAGGTTCTTCTCGGAGACCCATACTTGTAATTACAGACCATTACTATTTTATAGGTCCTGATAATGGAGTATTTTCACTGATATACAGATTAAAGAATGGAAATCTTTCTGTCATCCATATTACATCAGAACATTATTTTATGCCCAACATAAGCACTACTTTCCATGGAAGGGATATATTTGCACCTGTAGCTGCATGGCTTTCAAGAGGCATAGAATCCTCAAAATTTGGTGTCCCAATTAATGACTATAAGAGTATTTGCATTCCAGACCCGATTGTTTATGATGAAAACACTATCGAAGGAGAGGTTATATATATTGATTCTTTTGGAAATGTCACAACGAATATAAGGACTGAACTGATAAATGAGATTCTTAAAGAAAAGACTTCCCGAAAACCAAAAGTCCTTTTAAGAGATAAAGAAGTCCCTTTTAAGAGCTATTACGAAGAGGCTGAAGATGAAAGGCTTTATTCATTAATTAATAGTTTTGGTTACCTCGAGCTCTTTGTTAAAAAAGATAGTGCCTCCTCCAGGTTTAATATTGTAGTTGGTGAAAAGGTTAAATTCATTCTAATTTAATTGATATATAATATTTTTTATGCTTCTTGTTGCACTGACAGGTAATTATGGAATGGGCAAGAGTACAGTCCTTTCAATATTTGGAGAATTAGGCGCTTATACAATTGATACGGACAGGATTGTTGATTCACTTTTAACAGAAAGAAGCGTCCTTATGAAGATAAAGAGACTCTTTGGCGATGAAGTATTTTACAATGATGGTAGTCTTAATAAAAAAAGGATTGCTGAAATTATATTCAAGGATGATAGAATGAGACACACACTTGAAGATGTTCTTCACCCACTTGTCTTTAAAAGAATAAAAGAATTTACTAATAAGATAAAGGAAAAGGATAAAATTCTTATCGTGGCAGTACCTCTTGTTTTTGAGAGAGGCTATGAAAATAGATTTGACAGGATAATCGTTGTATATACAGATACAAGGCTTGCAATTGATCGTCTCAAAGATAATGGGATAGCGAAGAAAGATGCGCTTATGAGATTGAAGGCACAACTGCCAATAGAGGAAAAGATGAAAAAAGCTGACTTCCTGATAGACAATAACGGACCACTTAAAGAGACTATAAAGCAGGTCAAAAAGATATACAAGAAACTTACTAAGGAGGCAGATAAGAAATGGAGCTGATTAAGGGAATTGAGTCGTTAAAGGAAAATTATCCAAATAATATTATAACAATTGGTAATTTTGACGGTCTGCACCTGGGGCATCAAAAAATTATTAATACAGTGATTAAAGAGTCTGCAGAGATAAATGGAACCTCAATGGTAGTTACGTTTGACCCTCATCCGGTTAAAGTTCTTGCCCCTGATAGAGAGATGAGACTCCTAACGACTCTTAAAGAGAGGGCAAGATTAATGGAGGCAGCAGGAGTAAAGGTCTTACTCTGTATAAATTTTAATGAGGAGTTTTCAAATATCCTTCCAGATGATTTTATAGAAGAGATTCTTGTAAAAAAATTACATGTCAAGAAAGTAATTGTCGGGCATAATTATGCCTTTGGGAAAGACAGGAGAGGGACTACGGAGCTTCTGAGAAGAAGAGGGAGGAAGTTTGGATTTGGTGTTAAGGTTGTAAGAAATGCAAAGGTCAATGGTGAGGTTGTAAGCAGTAGCAAGGTCAGGAGCCTTTTATTGAGTGGAAAGGTATATGAGGCATCGACTATGCTTGGAAGGGCATATTCTATAGAAGGTGATGTAATAAAAGGAACAGGTAGAGGCGGGAGTATCTTACATATTCCTACTGCAAACATAACTACCCCAAATGAACTTGTTCCAAAAGAAGGGGTGTATGCTGTCAGGGTAGGGATAAAAGACAAAGTTTTTAGTGGAGTTGCAAATATAGGGAAAAAACCGACATTCAGTGACCTTCAGACGAGTTATGAGGTTCATCTATTTGATTTTTCTGGTAATCTGCTTGGGGAACATTTAAGGATATATTTTATAGATTGGATAAGAGACCAGAAATCTTTTCCTGATGCTTTTAGTCTTGAGAAACAGATCAGGGATGATATTGAATATGCAAAAAAAGTCCTTAGTGAAAAAAGACCTAAATTGATATAGGGTCAACATCTACTTTTATCTTCACATCTTTTGAATCTTTTAATGCTTCTATAAGGTTTCTGGCGACTTCATGAAGAGCACCCCTTACAGAGGACTTGAGTAATATCTTGAATTCATATTTTCCTTTTATATTTTTCGATGTGGAAGGTCCGAGTATCTGCACCTTATCATCTATCCTTTTCATTTTATAATCCCCGTTTTCCTTTGATGGATCGTAATTCACTAAAGAAGGGTAATGAAGTAAATTTTCCTTCGTCTTACTAATAATTCCTTCAAGTTCTTTATAGATATCTCTCTTACTAATGAACTTCATGAGCAAAAGTCGCGAGAAAGGTGGGTAATTTAAGGGCTTACGTCTGGACAGTTCTTCTTTAAAGAATTTATTATAGTCATGTTTTTTAAAACATTTATATAGATAGTGATTAGGTATCTTAGTCTGTATAAATATCTCTCCACTTGGCTCAATTTTATCTATTATTGATGTGATTTCCTGAAATGCCTTCTCAGTTGCTCTGAAATCAGGAAGATTAATGAAATGATCTGGATTCAAAATAGCTGCCATTGAGAATCCTGAAGAACCTGAATCAGGGTGGAGCCTTCTTGCCATGAATTTTGTTCCGATGATTATCTTGAATTCATTCATATGTGTTGCATTGAGTAATTTTTCTGTCTCAGATTTTTTTCTTGATACATCACTATCGAGTCTGAGTGTTTTTATGCCAAGAAGGTTCTCTATATCCTCCTGTACTCTCTGTGCACCTGCACCGTGTAGCTCTAAATAATAACCTTTACATCTTGAGCACATCTCAGGAACAATGGATATATATCCACAATAATGGCATCTTAAAAGAGATGAATTAAGACCGTTTTCCGTTAGGGTCTTATGTATAACAAGGGGAATTTTACAGAGAGGACAACCTTCTACATAGTTGCATTCTTTGCATTGGAGGAGTGTTGAGTGTCCCCTTCTATTAATCAGAAATATTACTTTCTTGTTATTCTGGATATATCTTTTAGCCGCATCAATTATTGTCTTGGAGAGATATGGCTTGAAGGTTTTTTCACTCTTCATGTCTAAAACTCTCACTTTTGTATCTTTAATATATCCCTCTGGTTTTATCAGAGTATATTTACCGACCTTTGAATTATAAAAAGATTCTATTGATGGGGAGATGGAAGTGAGAAGGACTACTGCCTTTTCAAGAAAACCCCTCATAACTGCCACATCCCTTCCGTTATAACATAAACCTTCCCATTGTTTATAAGAACTGCTATGCTCATGTAGTACAGCAATAAATGATACATTTTTTAAAGGTGCAAATATAGCAGACCTTGTTCCGACAACAATATCAGAAGTTCCTGAGATAATTTTCTGTATTGCTTCTGATCTTTTTCCTTTACTAAGACCACCATACAGAAGACACACTCTTTCTCCAAATTGTTCTTTTAGGAGCGAATAGATAGTTCCAATCTGAGAGACTTCAGGAATAAGGATAATTGCATTGCCTGTGTCAGAAAGGATTTTAATTATAAAAGAATACTCATAAATTGAAGATGGTGCATGAAGAAGGAATGTTCTGTATCTTTTTTTATATATTGAAGATAGAACACAAGTTAATTCATTGTTATTGATATCAATAATATAATCACCACTGCCTCCATTTATTAAAGGGGGATGTGTAGAGATTTTTGTTTTCCTCTTCTTGGGTTTTGTAAATGACTCTCTGGGAAGCATATTTTTTAAAACAATCCCTTTCTCTACTAAATAATATTCTGACATCCATTTCAGAAGGGTGATCAAACTGTTACTTAATTTAGGCAGATCACTATGGACCTTTTGTATATCTTTTATATCACCCTTTGGAGCTAATGTTGATATGCCGATGACCACACCCTTGGCAATTTTATTCTTTAAAGGAGCACTTACTATTATGCCCGGTTCTATAATTCTCTGTAATTCATTAGGGCATCTATAGGAAAGTGGACCCAGGTTTATTGGAAAGAGGACATCGAAAAACTTCATCTTAAATTTTATCATATTGTTATAGGATTTCTCTTTATGCAATAATTAATTATGAAAACAATATTGATAACTTTATTGATTTTTTTCTGTTTTGTGGTCTCATGTGCTACAGAGAGTATACAGGTTGCTGAAGAAAGACAACTCCCTCCAGAGGAAGCATATTATTTTTTCCTGCTCGGAGACAATGCTGAGCGGGAAGGAAGATGGGAAGATGCACTTAAATATTATAACAATGCCCTTGAATTTGACCCTTCTTCATCATTCCTGAAGACCAGGATTGGATATATTCTTCTTAAAAGCGGAAAAGTAATAGAGGCAATATCTTTTATTGAAAATACTGTGAAAGAAGAACCTGAATATGTTCCTGCACTTATGCTTCTTGGAGAGCTTTATAACAGTCAAAGAAGGTCAGAAGAAGCAATAAAGGTTTATGAAAAGGTCCTCAGGATACAAGAAGATAATCATGGAGCAGCCCTTTTTCTAAGCACACTATATGCAAATAAACAGGAATATGAAAAGGCTGTTGAGATTCTTGAAAAACTCGTCAGGAAAAATCCTGAAGATATTATGGCAATTTATTATCTCGGTTCAATATTTTTAGAAAAAGGGGATGGAGATAGAGCATCAGAATATTTCAAGAAGGTGATAGAACAGAAACCGGGTTTTGATGCAGCATACTTCTATTTAGGCTTTATCAGTGAATCGCAGGGTAATTTAACAGAAGCAGAGGGATTTTATAATAAAGCGGTTTCTATAAATCCTTATAACCTTCAGGCAAGAGACAGGCTTGCAAGAATTTATGTGAGACAGAAAACTGTAGATAAAGCAATCAAACAGCTTGAAGAGATAAGAGATCAGGTTCCTTCTGATATTGATGTTCATTCAAAACTCGGAATACTTTATCTCGATGATAAACAGTATGACAAGGCAATAGAGGAATTCAGGATAGTTCTTGAGGCAAGACCTTCAAATACATCTATAAGATACTATCTTGCTTTGTGCCTGGATGAGATAGGAAGAGATGAAGAGGCTATATCTGAACTAAAAAATATAATTCAACAGGAACCTAAAAATCTGGATGCCTTTCTCTTACTCGGTTATCTATATTCAAAATTAAAGAGAGATGAGGATGCAATTTCAATATATGAAGAGATATTAAATTTTGAAAAAGATAAGGCAGAAGTTTATTTATATCTTGCAATAACACTTCTTCAAAAAAAGAATTATACAAAGGCAGAGGCTGTGCTTAAAGAAGGACTTAGCCGCTTTCAGGATAATGACGAATTAAACTTCAATTTTGCTATTGTGATGGACAAGACAAATAGATACGATGAGATGGTGAAATATCTAAAAAAGGCTATCGAGATTAACCCAAAACATGTAGATGCACTCAATTATCTCGGTTACAGTTATGCGGATAGAGGTATTAACCTTGAAGAGGCTTATTCATTAATAAAAAGGGCTCTTGAACTAAAGCCAGATAATGGCTATATAATTGACAGCCTGGGGTGGGTTTACTTTAAGTTAGGAAGATATGATGAAGCACTGAAGACCCTTCTGAAAGCTGCTGAGATTGTAAAGGATGACCCTGTGATATTTGAGCATCTGGGAGATGTTTACTACTCCAAAGGTATTCTTGAAAAAGCAAGTAAATTCTGGGAAAAAGCGATCGGATTTCATGAAAAAGAAGAGGGACTCAAAGAAAGGGTAGAAAAAAAGATTCAAGATTTAAAAACAAAGAATCAATAATAATGGTTAAAGGTCCTTCCACCCTTACTACTGATTCACTACTGTCTATAAAGGCACCAGCAAAGATAAACTGGTTCCTTTCTGTACTCAGAAAGAGAGATGATGATTATCATGATATTGAAACATTTATGCAGTGTATAGAATTATTTGATATTATCCACTTATATAATTCAGATAAAATTGAGATTGTAAGCAACCTGAATATCCCTGTTCAAGATAACCTCGTTTTCAAAGCAGTATCACTTTTAAAGAGATATACTTCTGATAAAAAAGGTGTAAAAATAGTATTGCAAAAAAATATACCTGTGAGTGCAGGGCTTGGTGGTGGAAGCAGCGATGCTGCTTATACCCTTTTAGGAGTAAATAAATTATGGGGCCTTGGTTTGACAGAAGAGGAGTTAGTCAAATTAGGTCTAAAGATTGGTTCTGATGTCCCTTTTTTCATAGGCAATACATCTGCTTTTGTAGAAGGTAGGGGTGAAAAAATAACTACAGTTCCAATTGACGTTGAGATTATCCTTCTTATTGTGAAACCCCATTTTACTGTCTCTACAAAATGGGCTTATAGTTCATTCGACAAGCTCAGGATTGGTAAGTTGACAAAAAGGACTGTTGATATTAAACTTTTTTGTAAGGCACTTAATAATAAAGATTTTTCATCTCTTAAAGAAATACTTATTAATGACCTCGAAGGGGTTGTTATAAAAAGATATCCGGCTGTTGGAGAAATCAAGAAGAGATTATTAGAAAGAGGAGCTTTAATCTCTAGTATGAGTGGAAGCGGGCCTACGGTATTCGGGGTATTTGAGTCTTTGGAGGAAGCTAAGAACTCTTCCAAATCTTTTAAAGATTGCTGGACAGCAGTTGTTCGGACAATGAAAAATATAGATAACCAATAACCAAATTACAATAACCAAAGATCAATATTAGAAATTAGTTTAGAGGTGGTTTATTGATTATTGGAGATTGGTTATTGGATTTTTTTGGATTTGGGGCGTAGACAAATGGCAAGTCAGGAGACTTTGGATCTCCCATTTAGAGGTTCGAATCCTCTCGCCCCAGCCACTCAAGTTTGCTGAGCGAATTTTAGAGTTAAAAGTTATAAGTTTTTATTTTTAGTTGATAATAGAAATAACTTCAAACTTATATTGAGGGGGGAAAGATGCCAGAAGGGATAAAGTTGTTTACGGGCAATGCACACAGGGAGCTTGCAAAAGATGTTGCAAAGTATCTGAGCATTCCTGTCGGTGATGCTACAGTCACAAAGTTCAGTGATGGTGAAATAATGGTTCGGATTAATGAAAATGTAAGAGGTACGGATGTATTTGTTATACAACCTACTTGTATGCCAGTGAATCGTAATATCATGGAGCTTTTATTAATGGTAGATGCCCTTAAAAGGGCGTCAGCGAGGAGGATAACTGCTGTCATTCCTTATTATGGTTATGCGAGGCAGGATAGAAAAGTCCAGCCAAGGGTTCCGATATCTGCAAAGCTTGTTGCTGACTTAATAACCGCTGCTGGCACAAGCAGGGTTCTTACTGTTGACCTCCATGCAGCACAGATACAGGGATTTTTCAATATCCCAGTTGACAACCTCTACGCTGCTCCTGTTCTTTTAGATTATGTAAGAGGCAATTATACACATGAGGAATTGGTTATAGTTTCTCCTGATGCGGGGGGAGTTGAAAGAGCAAGGTCTTTTGCAAAGAGATTACAGTGTTCAATAGCTATCATAGACAAAAGACGTGAGGCAATGAATGTATCCGAGGTAATGAATGTGATAGGTGAGGTGAAAAATAAAGACACACTTATACTTGATGATATGATTGATACAGGAGGAACAACTACTCAGGCTGCAGGAGCTTTAAAAGAAAAAGGAGCGAGGCGAGTTGTAGCTGCCTGCACGCATGCTGTCCTTTCTGGTTCTGCAGTAGATAAGGTAAATAATTCTGTTATAGAAGAACTAATAGTTACTGACACGATACCATTCGATAGCAAAAAAGAGCAATGTAAGAAACTCACAGTTTTAAGTATTGCTCCTCTTTTGGGAGAGGCTATTAAGAGGATTCACGAAGAGTCTTCAATAAGCTCTCTTTTTGTATGAAGAGTAATTAAGGTATAATTAAAGTTTCAGAAATTTATTATATGATCAGGAGGAAAGATGGAAAGGATGACAATCAGTGCTGAAAAGAGGACAGAAGTAGGCAAAGGACCTGCCCGTTCTCTTAGAAGGAAAGATATGGTCCCTGCGGTGTTATATAGGGCTGGAAGTTCACAGCCTATTAAATTTTCGAAAAAAGAATTATTGAAGTTTATAAATTTGACTGCAGGACAACAAGTCATGGTTAATCTACAGTTTGAGGATGGAACAAACAAATTAGCCTTGATGAAGGACTATCAAGTTGATCCAGTAAAAGGGGATTTACTCCATGCAGATTTTTTCGAGGTATCTTTAACTGAAAAGGTTAAGGTTCCTGTCCATGTTAGCATTGTTGGTGAGCCAATTGGAGTTAAAAGAGACGGCGGGATTTTACAGTATCTTCTAAGAGAGATTGAGGTAGAATGTCTACCGGATAGGATACCATCACATATTAAATTAGATATATCTAATCTTGAAATAGGGCAGTCTCTTCATGTAGGTGACATAAAACTTGAAGAGGGAATAAAAGTCCTTACAGATCCCCATGAAGTTATTGTAAATGTCGTTGCTCCTGTCATTGAGGAGGTTGAAGCTCCTGCAGAGGCTGTCACACCAGAGATTGCTGAGCCTGAAGTAATAAAGAAAGGAAAGAAAGAAGAAGAAAAAGAAGAGGAAAAATAAATCAGAAAGATGTGGGCTATTATTGGACTTGGAAACCCTGGTAAAAGATATTCAAGGACAAGGCACAATTTGGGGTTTATGGTCGTTGAAGAGGTTGCTAAAAGATATGGCATAGGTTTGGAAGAAGATGATAAATACAGAATTGGAAGAGGCTCTATAGATGGGATTGAAGCCCTTCTTATAGAACCCCTTCTTTATATGAACAGGAGTGGAGATGTTGTGAAAGAGATAGTGGATAAGTTTAATATCCCTAACGAAAAACTCATTGTTATTTATGATGATCTTGATATGGATACAGGAAAACTCAGAATCAGAACCAGTGGTTCATCAGGGGGGCATAAAGGAGTTGAATCTATAATACAGAGAATTTCTTCAAAAGATTTCTTGAGGTTAAAAATAGGAATTGGGAGAGACCGGGAGATATTACCTGAAGATTATGTATTAAAAAGATTTAAGAGAGAGGAAGTTCCTATTATAAAAAAGGCGATTGAAAGGGCATCAGATGCTATTATCTCGATTCTTTCAGAGGGTGTAGAAAAGGCTATGAACAAATTCAATGTAAAAATAGGGAAGATGTTATGAAAGACATGCTTGGCAGAGAAGAAGTTATAAGTGTTGAGAAAGCTATCGAGCTTATCTTCAGAAATATCTCACCAAAGATGCCACCTGAGGAGATTTTGAGGATAGAAGATTCTTATGGGCGAATTATATCAAGGGATATTTTTTCTCAGGAAGACCTTCCAGAATTTACAAAATCTACTGTTGATGGATTCGCTGTCTTAGCATCTGATACATTTGGAGCAACTGAAGGAATGCCTGCCTACCTGAATGTTAATTTTGAGGTATTAATGGGAGAAGAACCTGATTTTGAACTTAAAAATGGATTTGCAGCAAAGATCCCAACAGGTGGTATGCTACCGAAAGGAGCAGATGCAGTTGTGATGCTTGAACACACTCAACAGGTAGATGAAAAGATAATAGAAGTAGTGAAACCTGTTGCTCCTGGAGAAAATGTTATAAAGGCAGGAGAAGATGTAAAAAAGGGTGAACTGGTATTAAAGAAGGGTCATAAAATAAGACCTCAAGATGTTGGCATTCTTGCAGGTCTTGGTATTGTTGAGGTCTGGGTATATGAAAGACCAAGGATTTCAATAATCTCAACTGGAGATGAAATAGTACCTCCTGACATGCAGATTAAGCCAGGACAGGTTAGAGATATAAATTCATATAATCTTGCAGGTCTTGTTATTGATGCAGGTGCGATTCCCTTAAAGAAAGGTATATACAAAGATGAATATGATGTGATAAGAGGTGTTGTTGATGAATCCTTGAAAGATTCAGATATGGTTCTTATCTCTGGAGGGAGTTCTGTAGGTGCAAGGGATGTAACTGCACGTGTTATAGATGACCTTGGAAAACCGGGAGTGCTTTTCCATGGGGTATCTTTGAAGCCAGGTAAACCAACTATAGGGGGTATTGTTAATAATATACCTGTATTTGGTCTGCCAGGACATCCTGCAGCAGTATCAGTATGTTTCGAGATATTTGTTAGACCAGTTATAAGATTACTCTCAGGATTTAATGAAGACAGGTTTAATATAGAGAAGAAGAAGATTAAAGCAAGGATTGCAAGAAATATATCCTCAAGCCCTGGAAGAGAGGAACATATTGGAGTTTTCCTTGAAGAGAGAGAAGGGGAGATATGGGCTGTGCCTCTTTTAGGGAAATCAGGTCTTATTACTACTTTGATCAAGGCAGATGGAACAGCAATTATACCTTTAAGAAAACTCGGTGTAGAAGAAGGTGAGATTGTGGAGGTAGGGCTATTTTAACCAGGGATGATGACAACTTTCAAAGAGGTTTTTCCTTTAGAAGCTATCCTGAATCCTCTTATAACATCTGAAAGTTTAATCCTGTGAGTTATCATTTTAGAAACTTCAATTTTTTTATTTGAGATAAGATCCATTGCTTCTTTGAGGTCATCAGGTGATGCACCATAAGACGATGTCATTGTAATCTCATCTCTCCAGAATCTGATAGAAGGAATTTCCATTCCGGTTTCTGGTACTGCAAAGAAGAGAATTGTTCCTTTTCTGTCAATTGAAGATAAGGCATTATCAACTGCTTGTTGTGCTGATGCACATACAATTACTATATCTGCTAATCTCCCACCATTAACCTCTTTTAAATTATAAGGAGAGTATTTCTTTGCATTAAATACATAATCAGCACCAAACTCAATAGCCTTCTTAATTTTATACCTATTGATATCTACAGCTATAACCTTAGTTCTCTTAAGCTTTGCTAATTGAATATGCAATATGCCTGAAACACCAGAGCCTATTATCAAAATAGTTTGTCCTTTCTTCATGTCAATTTGTTTTTGTCCGGCAATTACACATCCCAATGGCTCAATCATGGTAGCTTCTTCATATGTCATGCTGTCTGGTAAAAGAAATGTTCCATATTTTACATTTTCTTTTGGGATCCTTATGAATTCTGAGAATCCTCCCGGGTCATAATTTCCAGTATGAAGTGATTCGCAAGCAGTATAATTACCCTGAAGACAGTAATGACATTTATAACATGGAACATGGTGAGATACAAAGACCCTGTCACCTTCTTTAAAACCTTTAACCCCCTTTCCTACCTCTACAGTTTCACCTGACATCTCATGACCGAGAACACGAGGTGGCTTTTTTGCCCTGTACCATTCCAGAACATCTGTTCCACAGATTCCACATGCCTTCATCTTTACAAGGATTTCACCACTGAAGATACTTGGCTTTGGGCGTTCTTCTATTCTTATATCAGAATTACTATGATAAACTGCTACCTTCATTATCCAAATAAATATATTTTAAAAATGCAGATGTTGTGAGAAAATTTATTTTTCCTATACCTTACTTTACCCTTAACTGATGGTTTAAGTACATTGCTGTCCAAAATAATCTGAATTCATAAACTCCACCCGCATAAAATAAGGC
>JBNAVX010000028.1:0-30329 GCA_049700155.1 Thermodesulfovibrionales bacterium | reverse complement strand
AAAAATCCTATCCTATATCTTACAGATAAAGTCTTTGTAAAAAATTGTTCAAAAAGGAGAGAAGGATATGATAAAACTCCGTAATTTTTTAATCTTTTATATCTCTATCTCAACTTTATTCATTTTATTTTTTACATCAATTTCTTGTGAAAAAAAGCCTTCAAGTTATGATGAAGAAAAAAAGCTTAAGGTCATTACAACACTCTTTCCTCTATATGATTTTGCAAAAAATATCGGAAAAGAAAAAGCTGATGTCAGCCTTATTCTCCCTCCAGGTGTAGAATCCCATAGTTTTGAGCCTAAACCAAAAGACATTCTAAAAATTAAACATGCTGATATCTTTATCTATACTGGTAAGTTTATGGAACCATGGGTTGATGATGTCCTTAAAGGCATAGAAGACAGGATACCCCTTGTAATAGATTCGAGTAGGGATATTATACTGACTGAAAATAGCCATAAGCAAAACGGTCACGAATCTGAAAACTTAAAAGTTGATCCACATATATGGCTTGATTTTTCAAAGGCTGAGAAAATGGTTGAAAATATCCTTAAAGGTTTTATAGAAAAAGACCCTGAGAACAGTGAATTTTATCAAAAAAATGCTAAAAACTATATAACAAAACTAAAAGAACTTGATAGTAAATTCAAAGAGTCTCTTTCATCATGTAAGAAAAATACCATTATCTATGGAGGACACTTTGCGTTCGGCTATCTTACTAAGAGATATAAATTAAACTATCTTTCAGCGTATAAAGGATTTTCTCCAGATGCTGAACCTACCCCTAAAAATTTAATTGAACTCATTAATAAATTGAAAGAATATAATACAAAATATATATTTTACGAAGAACTTGTAAGTCCAAAGGTTTCAGAAGTTATTGCAAAAGAGACAGGTGCCAGGCTTTTGATGCTTCATGGTGCACATAATATTACAAAAGAAGACTTCAAACATAATATTGATTTCATATCACTTATGGAGCAAAATCTTAAAAATCTTATTACAGGTCTTGAATGTAAATGAATATTATTGATGTTAAAGAACTATGCTTCAGATACAACTCAAACGATGTTTTGAACAATATCTCCTTCAGTGTAAGTTCTGGCGATTATATAGGGCTTGTTGGACCAAATGGCTCAGGCAAAACCACACTTATTAAAATTATTCTGGGTATCCTTGAACCAGAAAAAGGAACTGTTTCACTCTTTGGAATAAATCCTGTAAATTTTAAAGAAAGATATCGCATAGGCTATCTTCCTCAAAGAACCCATTTTAACCCATATTTTCCTGCTACTGTCAGAGAAATTATCTTCTCAGGACTTTACCCAAAAAAGAAAAAAATAAAAAATTTTAACAAATCTGTAGAGGAAATAATAAATGAAACAATGAAATTAATGGATGTAATAGATATCCAGAATGCCTTGATTGGTGAGCTTTCAGGAGGACAGCTTCAAAGAGTCCTGGTAGGAAGGGCTATAGTAAATGAACCTGAGCTACTGATTCTTGATGAACCAACAACAGCTCTTGACCCAGAAACAAGAGAAAAATTCTTCCACATCCTTCAAGAGCTGAATAAAATAAGAAATACAACCATAATCCTTGTCACACATGATATTGGTAGCATTGGGAAATTTGCATCAAAGCTTCTATATCTCGACAAAAGCATAATCTTTTATGGTAGCTTTGAAGATTTTTGTGCTTCAAAAGAAATGGGGAGCTATTTTGGCGAATTTGCTCAACACTTGATATGTCATAGACACGATTGACCCGAAAATGCACTTAACCCATATTATTCATAAAATTTTTGGCAGATGTAGTATTTGAGCGGATTTAAATTCTTTCGAAGAAAGAATTTACCTCGGAGGCTCGATCTTAATCGAGCCGAGAATGAGCGAGAATACTGCATCTGCCAGTTACTCATAAATTTATGAATTAAGTGGGTTAGAGTTATTAAAACGTGTTCAGAATGACAGTTATAAAGGCTTTGTATATAAAAGTGTCATGCTGCCCTGCAGGGTATTTCAACATCTAATGTATTTATAAGGTTTTCTGCATTTTCGGGTTTATTGAAAGAATGAATTCTTTAGAGATAGAACAGATGCAGGCAAGAGGCTTTCTCAATTTCTCTCAGAATGTCCTTTCAGAAGGGTTCAGTCCATGCCATGCTTTCTTCTTAATCGATTTTTGGTTCATATTTTAAAAAATTAACCTTTCTCATTTTTTCATCTAAATATAACTGATAAACATGTCCTTCTTTGGTCACTCTTAAGGGATGCTGGATTGGTGAAAGCACTATTTTAAACTTCCCGATTATTTCTAAATTGGAACTTATTATTAAAACATAATCAAGTGAGTAATTTTCTCCTGATGTAACATGAAGATAGATTCTACCTTTTTCATCAGTTCCTATGGGACCTATTCCACAAATAAATTCATTTAAAAATATACTGAGTTCATCAAACTTAGAAAGAGAATCCTTTTCGTACAGATATAACATATATGTTGCATTACCTATTCTTTTGATTTCATAAATCCTTGTCCCATCGTCAAAAAATATACCTGGAACAGCTATTCTTTTTGTTTTTGAACCATCAAGATTTGCAATTTTTATTGAACCTGAGTCTATTTCTACCCATATACCAGCCCACCTCCCAGATTCAATCACCTTTACACTGGTAACTTCAGGCGCATATGAGATTAACTCGCCAACAAGTGAAATTACGCTGACAGTTTTTCCCTTTGAGTTAATTATATAAACCGAATTTTTTACTATATTATCAAGTAGAACAATTTTGCCATCAGGTGTAAGAGCTATATCCTCAAATGATTCAAAAGGTATAGGTATGGTTTTTATTCTCTTTACATTTTTGAAAACCTGAATTCTTTCATTTGCTTTGTCAAGAATATAAATTTCTTCGTTTTTCCCAATGGCAAAACTTTCAGGATATTCTGGTGCTGCCTCTGGTGGATAGTAAACCCCTATTTCATCAATTTTTGATCCCATTTTAGCTTTAAGAACCTCGCTTTTAGTAACTTTTATGTCTTTTATCTCCTGGGCAAGAGAATTTTCATTTGAAAAAACCAATAATAGAGTTAATAGAAAAGAAAAAAATATGGATTTCATTTTTTATCCCGGAAGTGTCTCCTGTAATGTCAAAAGTTTTTAAGTGAATTCTTTAAATATCCTTTATCTTCAAGGGGTTGATTTAAATTAACCTACCTCCCTTTAAATAATGTCGTATTCTCAATACCTGCTTACCTTTCCGTCATTCCCCGATTTAATCGGGGAATCCAGTCTCTTTTTCTGGATTGTCCGATCAAGTCGGACAATGACAATAGAAGATGAAATCCTTTTTTGAAAACATAGATTAGTCCTATCTACTCTTGTGTCTTCATATTTTATTTCTTTTTTTTATGAAAACTTTGACATTACCAAATTTCTAACATAAACGAATTCTTAAACTTATTGTTCTACAAGCTCAACCCTTCTGTTCCTTGCCCTTCCCTCTTCTGTTTTGTTTGATGCAACAGGTGCAAGAGAGGCAACTCCAAATGCATTTAGCCTGTCTGCCGAGATTTTATACTTTGTTGTAAGCTCTTTTACCACTGCATCTGCCCTTGCCTTTGAGAGTTTCATGTTATAATCCAGTACTCCTACGTTATCCGTGTGTCCCACAACATAGAGTTTCAAACCCTTATTTTCCTGAAGGAGTTTTGCAATCTCCTTGATAGCTGGCTCAGATTCGGGCTTAATATCTGCCTTATTGAAATCAAAGTATATCCCATAGACAGAGGCACTTCCCTTTGTCTGAATATCGCTTAAAAGACTTTTTGCATCAGCAACTACTTCCTGCACCATCGCTTTTTTCTCCACAAACGTTAGATAATATGTCTCTCCATGTGGTGCTCTTAAATATACATAGAAGGTCTTGCCTCCCTTATCAAGTTTTAACCATATATCATTAGTGCCACTTTGATATACCTTGACACCACCAATTTTCTTTATTGCATTTTCGAAGTTTCTAAGAATCTGCAGGCTACTTGGGGGATTAGTAATACCCTCCTTTATATGGTATTCTTTGTAATTTAGCTTGCCCTCCACTTTTACGATTCTGCCTTTTTCGTCCCTGAAATCAAGTTGGTCAAATTGGCTTTGTCTGCAATATCCGATATAAAAATTTTGCATTCTTGTAAAAAGTGGATGGTCTTTACAGCCCTCTTTATCCTCCTGAGCAAAACTATAACTCATTAATACTATTATTAATACAGTTAAACTGATTATCTTTTTTAACCTAATCATAATTAGACCTCCTCGTTATTTAATTGTGGATTTTCCGTGTTAACATAAATTTTTATTCCTTCCGACAATGCTCCTTCAAGTCCTATCTCATTACCCCATTCATCATAAACCTTTTTGCCAGATTCAATTTCTTTGAGAAGACCTGCACTAATAATTGCGTGTTTTACTTTCATGCCGGGCAGGATATCAAAAAGCTTATTGTTTACATATACTCTCATCAATCCGAATCTATCTCTTTAATCCTTCCTTCCTTTTCTGGTGCTATCGTTCTTTTCTTTTTTATATAATCAATTACCACATCCCTGAGGTATTTGCTTGAATCACTGTATGTAAGCTTTTCACCTTTCATAGCACCCCCGACAACTGCAAAGTCCTTTGATGATTTAACCGCCTCTCCAAATGCCTTATACCCATCACCACCTACTGCCCTGTTCTTATTAAACCACCATTTATTATAGCTACATCAGCACTTGCTGTTTTTCTAATAATATCTGCAATGAGATTGCCGAGATTGGTCTCTCTTTTTCTCACATTCTCTCCTTCGAGATCGAGTTGGATCTCACCTATTATTTCATTGAGGACAGCATCAACCCTTTTGCTATATTTATCAACTATAGCCTTAACATCTTTATCTACTTTACCAATTTCAGGTTTTATATCTTCAAGATGTCCTTCAGCGTGTGCAATCTTTCCATCCTTAATTGTTAGGTCTAATACACCAAGTGCTTTTCCATGCTCCCATGCTTGAACTATTACAGTATCTCCTATCAAAACAGGTCTTTCTACTTTTGTATGGGAATGCCCTCCAACGATAACATCAATACCTCTTAATTTTTCTGCTAAGGCTCTATCAGCTTGATGTCCTATATGGCTGAGAACAACAATTATATCCACCTTTCCTTTAAATTCATCTATATATTTTTTAATTGTGTCTTCAGGTGATAAGAACGTCAGTCCTATTACATTTCTCGGATGAGTTGATACAGGTGTATCTTCTGTAACAATACCTATAATCGCTATCTTTATATCTGAGATTTCTCTTATCACATACGGTTTTAACATATTTAGTCCCTCAACGTTTGCACCAAGAATAGGAAATTTAGCTTCTAATATTCTCTTTCTGAGTACTTCCTGTCCGAAATCAAATTCGTGGTTTCCAACAACCATAGCATCAAATCTCATAGCATTCATAATTTTAATAACTGACTCTCCCTCAGAGAGATTAGCCCAATTATTGCCTTGAATCATATCTCCTGCCTATTTTTATCTTAGAGGGCTGCATATAGATTGTAAAATCCAGATTAACCAGATTCTATCAAAAAAAGAACTATTTTGAAAATATAAAAATACCAATACTCTTTCACTACATATTGCATTTCAAGCATCAATATTATTTAATAATTGATATGCAAGAGCTAACTCCATTAATGAAACAATATTTCAGCATAAAAGAAAGATATAAAGATGCTTTTGTATTCTTCAGGCTTGGAGATTTTTATGAAATGTTTGGAGAAGATGCAGAAAAGGCATCCAAAATTCTTCAGATAGCACTTACATCAAGAGAAAAATCAAAAGATGAACCTATACCAATGTGTGGTGTTCCATATTTTGCATCAGAATCTTATATATCCAAACTCATTAAAGCTGGTTATAAAGTTGCAATATGTGAGCAGATGGAGGACCCTAAAGATGCAAAAGGAATTGTGAAAAGAGAAGTTATAAAAGTAATCACGCCGGGCACACATTCTCCCGAAAGCCCTAAGGAAAATAATTATATTATCAGCATCTTTCCATCCTCAAATAAACATGGAATAGCTGTAGCGGATATATCAACGGGTGAGTTCATCCTTTACGAAACAGAAGAGAACATTGAAGATGAGATATATAGATTCGAACCAAAAGAGGTTTTAATCCCTTTAAGTCTTAAAGACAATATCCATTATAGAGAAGCATTTGACTCTTTCTATATAACACCCTATGAAGACTGGTATTTTGATTATACTGAAGCATATAAATCACTTCTTGGACATCTGAAAGTTTCTTCACTTGAGGGTTTTGGATGCGATGGAATGACAACTGCAATTTCTGCAGGGGGTGCACTTATAAGCTATCTTGATGAAACACAAAAAGGAACCCTCAGCATCAAAAAAATAAATCTTTTACGGAACAATTCTTACATGTTTCTTGACTCTTCTACCCAACGCAATCTTGAACTTACACGTAATCTTAAAGACAGCTCATATGAAGGAACCCTTTTGTGGGTCTTAGATGAGACATTAACTCCAATGGGTGGGAGATTCCTTAGATCCTCCATACTGAAACCACTAATTGATATGCAGGAAATAAGAAAAAGGCTGGACGCCATTGAATATCTTTTAGAGGATTATGAACTCCTCGAAATAATAAGAAATTCGCTGAGAAAGATACAGGATCTGGAAAGACTCAGTCACAGAGTTAGCACTAAAACTGCAAATGCACGTGACCTTATAAGTATTAAGAATTCAATTACTCATCTACCGAAATTAAAAAAAGCCTTATATTCATCGAAGAATACCTTTTTAAGACTTATCTCTGAAGAGATATCAGAATTCACAGAGCTCAAAGTGTTATTAGAAAAGAGTATTATTGATAATCCACCTCAAAGTTTGAGAGATGGTGGATTAATAAAAAATGGATATAATAAAGATGTAGATATACTCAGAGATATATCTGTAAAAGGCAAAGATTTTATATCTGAACTTGAGATAAAGGAGAAAAAAAGGACTGGTATCTCTTCTCTCAAGATTGGGTACAATCGAGTCTTTGGTTACTATATTGAGGTAACAAAACCTAACCTCCATATGGTGCCTGATGATTATATAAGAAAACAGACACTTGTAGGTGGAGAAAGATTTGTTACTCCTGAACTTAAAGAATATGAGAATAAAATTCTTGGAGCAGAAGAGAAGCTTAAAAATCTCGAATATCAGATTTTCTGTGAAATACTCGAACATGTACAAAAAGAGTCTTCAAAACTTTCCCATACATCTCATGCCTTAGCGGTCATAGATTTTCTCTCCTCTCTTGCAATCGTTGCAAAACGGCATAATTATGTCAAGCCTACAATTGATGACTCGGGCGTAATAGAAATAATAGACGGTAGGCATCCAGTTCTGGAAAGATTAGCATCTGGTGAAAAGTTTATACCCAATAGTACTCAAATGGACACAGAAGATAACAGATTGCTCATAATTACAGGACCAAACATGGCTGGGAAATCAACCTATATGAGACAAGTTGCACTTATAGTTCTAATGGCTCAGGTAGGGAGCTTTGTTCCTGCATCAGAAGCAAGAATTGGGATTGTTGACCGGATTTTTACGAGAATTGGGGCGTCTGACTTTCTCATAAAAGGACAGAGCACCTTCATGGTTGAAATGATAGAAGTAGCCAACATTACAAACAATGCAACAGGAAAAAGTCTGATCATCCTTGATGAAGTTGGAAGAGGTACAAGCACCTTTGATGGTATAAGCATTGCTTGGGCTGTTGCAGAGCATATCTTAAATAAGATAAGGGCAAGAACACTTTTTGCAACACACTACAATGAGCTTACTGAGCTTGCACTCAACCACAACGGTGTAAAAAACTATAATATTTCTGTCAAAGAATGGGGGGATGAGATTATATTTCTAAGGAAGATAGAAAAAGGACCTGCTGATAAGAGCTATGGTATCCAGGTAGCAAGATTGGCTGGACTACCGGAAGAGATAATAAATCGTTCAAAAGAGGTCCTTGCAAATTTAGAAAAAGAGGAGCTTGACGAGACGGGAAGCCCAAGGTTTGCGAGAAGAAAGACTATAACTGGAACTATACAACTCGACCTGTTCTCCTCATTTCCAGACCCAATTGTAAATGAAATCTTGAATCTGGATACTCATAAACTAAAACCACATGAAGCACTTAGAAAACTCAAGGAAATAAAGAAAAGATTGGAGTCTTATTCTATTTCCTTGACAAAAAAGAGAACACATGATAAGTAATAACATTCTCAAAATTTTTTAAAAAGGAGGGGCGAATGAATCCCGAGGATCTCAAGTATCATAAAGAACATACCTGGGTCAAGGCTTCAGGAAAGAAAGCAACAATAGGAATTACCGATTATGCACAGGATGCTCTCGGTGATATTGTTTATATTGATCTGCCTGAGATAGACACTCCTGTTGAAGCTAACAGCGAAATCGGGGAAATAGAATCAACAAAGGCAACCTCATCTATCATCTCACCAATAAGTGGTAGGGTAATAGAAGTAAACGAGGAACTATCCGAATCTCCTGAGATAATAAATGAAGACCCTTATGGTAAAGGATGGATTGCAATTCTCGAAATTGAAGACAGGTCAGAACTTGATGACCTCATGGATTTCAGTGAATATGAGAAGTATATAGAAGAGGAGAAGAAATGAAATTAGCAATAATTGGAGCTGGTCCAGGAGGATATGTTGCAGCTATAAGGGCAGCTCAATTAGGAGCTAAGGTTACAGTGATCGAGGATACAGAGGTTGGTGGAACCTGTCTTAATAGGGGGTGTATACCAACAAAAGCATTATTAGCTTCTACTGGCTTGCTTAATAAAATAAGACATTCTGAGGATTACGGAATAGAAATATCAGGACAAATAATACCCAATCTCTCAAAGATAATGGAGAGAAAAAACAAGGTTGTTTCAATACAGGTTAAAGGTATCCGTTCGTTATTTAAAAGCTGGGGGATAAACCTAATTGAAGGTAAAGGAATGATATTAACCCCTGAAAAGATTGAAGTAAAAAAAAGAGACGGAGCGATTGAAATTGTGGAATCTGACAGAATGATAATAGCAACAGGTTCAAGACCGGGACAACTACCAATGTTTCCTATTGATGGGGAACATATATTATCAAGTGATGATGCCCTGAATATAAAGTCAATCCCAAAGAGTCTAATTATAATTGGGGCCGGGGTAATAGGCTGTGAATTTGCGTTTATATTCAATGAGCTTGGTGTTGATGTCACAATGCTTGAAATTATGCCAAGGGCAATCTCTACAGAAGAACCTGAGATATCTGAGACGCTTGAGAGAGAACTTAAAAAGAAAAAAATCAAACTCTTGACAGGTGTAAAGATATTAAAAGTAAATGGGAAACATGATGGGATTCATGTTGAGCTCGAAGGAAATAAAGAACTCATTGCTGAAAAACTACTTGTCTCCGTAGGAAGGACGCTAAACTCTGACAAAATCGGGATAGAGGCAGTAGGGATTCAGAAAGGAACAAAAGGAGAGATAATAGTAAATAAAAAAATGGAGACAAATATAGAAGGTATTTATGCTATCGGAGATGTTACTGGCAATCTTATGTACGCTCATGTTGCTTCAAAACAAGGAAAGCTTGTTGCTGAAAATATCATGGGGAAAAATGGAGAAATGGATTATGATGTTGTTCCTTATGTAATTTTTACATCTCCAGAAATAGCTTCTGTTGGGCTAAAAGAAAGCAAAGCTATAGAAAAAGGATTAGATGTAAATACAGGCGTTTTTCATTTCAGAACACTTGGTAAGGCACATGTAATTGGAGAAACTACTGGTTTTGTAAAAATTGTCTCAGACAAGATTACTGACAAAGTTTTAGGTGTCCATATAATAGGACCACATGCATCTGACCTGATTCATGAGGCAGCTATTTCAATTAAGGCTGGTCTTAAAACAAAGGATATTGCAAGTACAATACATGCTCACCCTACCCTTTCAGAAGCTTTGATGGAATCAGCTGAGGATTTACACGGAGAAGCAATACATGTGCTCAAGAAATAGATAAAAGGAAATTTAATATTAGCCCATAAAATGTAAACATTGCTAACATTTTTTAACTTGATGATTTATGTGAATACGTTTTTGAAAGTTAATAACTTTATCAGATGAATTCTAACAATCTCCTCAGAAAACAGGTGGTTTCAGAAATAAAAAAGAGGAGACTCATCTTTTTGACACTCACTTTTCTTATTTTCTTTTACTTTATCATAAGTTTAATCTTTGGAGACATGGGACTTATTAAATATGTTGAACTAAATAAAAAAAGGGTAGAACTGGAAAATCAGATAAAAGAACTCGAAAATGAAAACAAAAGACTCAGATCTGAGATAAAATTACTTAAAGAAGACCCTTTTTATAAAGAAAAATTTGCAAGAGAAGAATTTGGTTTAGCAAGACCTGACGAATACATCTTTCGCTACGATGACAGATAGACCACTTTATATTGCCTTTCTCTGGCATATGCACCAACCATTTTACAAAGACCCCAACACTGGCATATATAGATTACCGTGGGTTAGGCTACATGGGACAAAAGACTATCTCGATATGGTAGAAATACTTTCTGAATTTCCAGATATAAGACAGACTTTTAACTTTACACCTTCTCTACTCGAACAGATTATTGACTACACAGAGAATCATGCTATTGACAGACATCTTGAACTTACCTTAAAAAAGGCTTCTGAACTGGATATAGAGGATAAAATATTCATACTTGAAAATTTCTTCCTTGCAAACTGGGACAATATGATAAAACCTTTTCCAAGATACTATGAATTACTTATTAAGAGAGGATTCCAACTTGTTAAAAGTGATGTCACAAGAATAGCAAGATACTTTAATACAAACGAATTCCTTGATTTACAGGTTTTGTTTAACCTTTGCTGGATTGATCCACTTTTTAGAGAAAGAGATAAAGACCTTAAAACGCTCACTGAGAAACAAAGAAATTACACTGAAGAAGATAAACATCTTATTATCTCCAAGCAATTATCAATACTAAAAAACATCATACCGAAATATAAAGAGATGGTAAAAAGAGAACAGATTGAGATCTCCCTTTCACCTTTCTATCATCCTATTCTTCCCCTCCTCTGTGATACAAACAATGCAAAATTAGCTATGCCCTCTGTAAGACTCCCTTCAAAAAGATTCTCGCATCCTGAAGATGCAAAAAAACAGGTCAAACTTGGCATAGAATATTTTGAAAAAATCTTTGGATATAGACCTGTCGGTATGTGGCCATCTGAGGGATCAGTCAGTGAAGAAGTGATCAATATAATCGGAAAAGAAGGAATAAAATGGATAGCAACTGATGAAGATATCCTTTCAAACTCTCTAAATAAAAGATTTAGAGATACATCAGGCAATATAATGGAGCCATCGGTTCTTTACAAGTCATACAGTTTTGAAAATGTTTCCTTAATCTTCAGAGATCATCAAATTTCAGACCTCATAGGTTTTGTTTATCAGAAATGGGACCCCAAGAATGCAGCTAATGACCTTATTAGTAGGTTTTTACAAATTCATTCTTCTTTAACAAAAGAAAAACCTCACATTCTGTCTATAATACTTGATGGCGAAAATGCATGGGAATATTACAAAAATGACGGTCATGACTTTCTAAGGTACCTTTATGAAAGGATTTCGAAAGAGGACAGAATTAAGACCATCAGGATATCAGAATATATCAGTGAATTAGATAAGGGTGAACCACTTGGAAGGTTACATGCAGGGTCCTGGATTAACGCAAATTTTGGAATATGGATAGGTCATGAAGAAGACAACAGGGCATGGGACTACTTATCAGAGACAAGAGATACACTTGAAGTCTTCCAGAAACTAAATCCTGATAAAGACCTTTCAAATGCCTGGAAAGCAATATATATTGCAGAAGGGAGTGATTGGAACTGGTGGTATGGAGATGAACACTCTACAGATAATCAAGCAGATTTTGATGAACTTTTCAGGTCTAATTTAATGAAAGTATATAAGGAGATGGGGAAAGAAATCCCCCATTATCTTTTTGTACCTATTATTAGAGAAGACAGGGGAATACAACCACTCATTGGAATAAGAGGATTCATAGAACCAAGAATTGATGGAGTTGTTACAAGCTATTATGAATGGTACCAGGGAGCTTATATTGATGTCAGAAGATTTGGTGGGAGCATGCATAAGTCAGAGAGTCTAATTTCATATATATATTATGGTTTTAATAAAGATAATTTCTTCCTTAGGATTGACCCATCTATACCATTCATTAATTTTCCTGAAGATACAAAATTTTCCATATATGTGTTAAAACCGATGCAATTCAAGGTTGAAATCCCTGTCAATCCACCTTCCTCAAAAGCAATACTTTTTGAAAACATAAATGGGAGGTGGACAAAAATAAAAGACATCACTGAATTTGCTATTAAGGATATCTTCGAAATAAAGATGCCTTTTTCAGATTTAAAGGCAAAAGAAAAAGACGAGATGAACATCTTTGTATGTATTGACAAAAATAGTTCAGAAGTAGAAAGGTGCCCTTCCAAAGGATATATTTCTTTTACTGTCCCTACACCTGAATTTGAAGCGATGATGTGGTACTGAGGATGAAAGCACTTATACAACGCGTTCAATCTGCTGAAGTTCAAATAGAGAGTAACATTTTTAGCAAGATTCATAAAGGCTTACTTATATTTGTTGGGATTGAAAAAGGTGATTCAGAAAAAGATATAGAATATCTTATTAGAAAAATTCCTCTTCTAAGAATATTCGAGGATTCCCATGGAAAAATGAACCTTTCTCTTCTTGATATAAAAGGTGAGATATTAGTTGTATCTCAATTTACTCTTACTGCTAATTGTAAAAAAGGAAATCGTCCCTCTTTTGATAATATTGAAGAACCTTCAAGGGCAGAAGCTTTATATACAAGATTTATAGAAGGACTCAGAAAAAGTGGTCTTAAAGTAGAAACAGGATATTTTGGTGCCTATATGCAGGTTTATCTTGTAAATGATGGTCCTGTAACAATAATATTAGATTCAAGAAAATAATCATATCATGACTAAAAAAATTCTTGAAGAACAGATAAAACTTATTATTAATGCTGATCACTGGGACCCGTTTCAAGTTCTGGGAATGCATATCCTTGATGGAGAAGAGAAAAAAATAGCAGTTCGTGCTTTTATTCCAGAGGCTGAAGAGGTATGGGTAATAGATGAAACATCGGATAAATCATTCTTTATGAATAAGATTAACAAGGCAGGTTTTTTTGAATCAATAATAGATAAAAAGAGAATCTTTCCTTATCGCCTCAGAATGAAAACATATGATGGAAAGATTTCAGAGTTCTATGACCCCTATTCTTTTTTGCCTGTTTTAACAGAATATGATCTTCACCTTATAGGAGAGGGAACACACTATAAAAATTATGAAAAACTTGGTGCACACGTTATGGAAATTAGCGGGAAAAAAGGTGTCCATTTTGCTGTATGGGCACCAAATGCTAAACGAGTAAGTGTAATTGGAGATTTTAATAAATGGGATGGTAGAAGACATCAGATGAGGGTATTAGGGTCCTCTGGAATCTGGGAATTATTCATCCCGGGTCTAGAAGAAGGAGTTCTTTATAAATTTGAGATTAAATCAAGATTCAAGAAGCAAATTTTGGAAAAGGCTGACCCTTATGCCTTCTACTTTGAATTAAGACCAAAGAGTGCATCAATTGTCTACGATATTAATAAATATAAATGGAATGATAAAGAGTGGATGAAGATGCGTTCAAGAAAAAACTGGTTTGAATCTCCTGTTTCAATATACGAAGTTCATCTTGGGTCCTGGATGAGAGTTCCAGAAGAAGGTAATAGATTCTTAACATATAGAGAAACAGCAGAACGTCTGACTAAGTATGTTAAGGAAATGGGATATACACATATTGAACTTCTACCAATTACAGAACATCCACTTGATGCATCCTGGGGTTATCAGACAATAGGTTATTTCGCTCCTACAAGCAGATATGGTCCGCCAGAAGACTTTATGTATCTCATTGACAAATGTCACCAGAATGGTATAGGTGTCATTATTGACTGGACACCTGCACATTTTCCTACTGACGGACATGGTCTTGGAGTCTTTGATGGCACGTGTCTTTATGAACATAAAGATCCAAGAAAAGGATTCCACCCTGATTGGGGAACAAAGATATTCAATTACGGAAGAAATGAAGTAAGAAATTTTCTTATCTCAAACGCCCTCTTCTGGTTTGAAAAATATCACATAGATGGCTTACGTGTTGACGCTGTTGCATCCATGCTCTATTTAGATTATTCAAGACGAGAAGGTGAATGGATACCAAATATTTATGGTGGGAATGAAAATCTTGAAGCGATCGATTTTCTCAAGAAATTTAATGAGATTGTCCATTATTACCACCCGGGGATACTCACTATTGCAGAAGAGTCTACAGCTTGGCCAAGTGTTTCAAGACCCACATATCTTGGAGGTCTCGGTTTCAGTATGAAATGGAATATGGGTTGGATGCATGATATGCTTGAATATATTTCTAAAGACCCAATATATAGAAAATACCACCACAATAACCTCACATTCAGTCTTCTATATGCCTTTACAGAAAACTTTATCCTGCCTTTATCTCATGATGAAGTAGTACATGGAAAGCTTTCAATACTCAATAAAATGCCAGGAGACATGTGGCAAAAATTTGCGAATGTCAGACTTCTTTATGGTTATATGTACAGTCATCCCGGCAAAAAACTATTATTTATGGGTGGAGAGTTCGGACAATGGGACGAATGGAACCATGAAAAAAGTCTCGATTGGCACCTGTTAAATTTTAAACCCCACAGGCGACTACAAAAATATGTAATGGACCTCAATCACATTTATCAATCAGAACCTGCTCTACATGAAATTGATTTCAGTTATGAAGGTTTTGAATGGATAGATTTTCATGATGCTGATAAAAGCATTGTGTCTTTCATAAGAAAAGCAAAAAAACCTAATGATTATCTTGTTATTGTCAGCAATTTTACACCAGTCCCCAGAATGGAATACAGAATTGGTGTTCCTGAAAATTGTTTTTATAAAGAAATATTAAACAGTGACTCTTATCTTTACTGGGGAAGTAATATAGGTAATGCTGGTGGAGTACATTCCGAGCATATACCATGGCAGGGCAGACCTTACTCCATAAAAATCATTCTTCCTCCATTATCTGTTCTTATATTTAAACCTTTGAGGAATTAAATCTTTTTGGGTGTTAGAATAATGGTGTGTAAGGATAGAAGAAAAGGAGGGTAAGGTTTTAAAGGTTGATTTTATTTAATTCTGTGTGTTATAAACTTTAATTACATATAAAATTAAAATAATAAAAAATTATCTTAAGAGGGAATACGAATGAATGTATATGAGAATATCGTTATACTTAATGCTTCTCTTTCAGATGAAGAGACTGAAGCTGCTATGACAAGGATTAAAGAATTTATCACGAGTCAGGGCGGAGAAATTTTAAAGATAAGTGTATGGGGAAAGAGAAAACTTGCTTATGAGATTAATAAACAAAAAAGAGGGCTATATGTACTTCTTATATATAAGATATCTCCTGCTATAATAAAGAAATTAGAAGAATTTTATAAACTTTTTGATGCTATAATAAAGTTCTCTATAATAAAACTGAGTGCAAAACAAGTTGAGAATCTTGAAAAAACAGACACCGAGAGTGAATCAATAGAACATAAGAAAGAGACTTAATGTATAACAAGGTTATACTGATAGGAAACCTTACAAAAGACCCTGAATTGAGATATACTCCTCAAGGAACGCCTGTAGCATCTTTCAGGCTGGCAGTAAATTACAGATATAAACAATCTGGAACGAGTGGAGATGATGTAAAACAAGAGACAATGTTCATAGATAACGTAGTTTTTGGAAAGCAGGCAGAATCATGCAGCAAGTATCTAAATAAGGGAAGTTCAGTTTTGGTTGAAGGAAGGCTTCAGGAGAGAAGATGGGAATCGAATGGTCAGCAGAAGAGCAAATTTGAGGTAATTGCACAGTCGGTAAAATTTCTCTCAAGAAAGGCTGTCCAGGAAGAGCCTGCTGTAGAAGGAGCGGATATTCCCCCTGAGGAAACTACCGATTTAGAACCATTTTGAAAAGAGCTGATAGAAGGGAGATAGAATTGCAACAGAAAAAGTTCCAGAGAAAAAAGTTTTGCCGTTTTTGTGCAGACAAGGCAGAATATATTGATTATAAAGACATTAGAATTCTAAAAAATTATCTTACAGAAAGAGGTAAAATCCTACCCCGTCGCATGACGGGTACCTGTGCGAAGCACCAAAGAGAGCTAAAAGAAGCTATTAAAAGAGCAAGAAGTATAGCTCTCCTCGCTTACACAGAAAAATAGGATGAGGATTCCGCGAACCTGGGTTCCGCTTTTAGCAAAAAAGATAGTAGATAACATCATTTCAAAAGAACTTGTTAAGCCAACCATTCCAGTTGATAAACTTTATATTGAAACAGAGGCATTGCTACTTGATGAACTTACTGTAGAAGATAGATTGAATGAAGAGGTAAGAGAGCTTCTAAAAAAATATGCCATGGAAATAGAAAAAGGACATCTGGACTACAGAAAACTCTTTGAACTTACAAAACAAAAGCTGGTGAAGGAAAGAAATCTGATATTATGATGCTTTCAGAGGACAAGATCTCACACCTGAGTCATGTAGTCTTCAAGGGGCTTACTGAAAAAAAGCTCATTGAACCAATTGAGGAAGAAAGCAAGGTCAGGGCTGAGATAAAGAGAGTGATTATAGCAGAATTAAAGATTGGAGAAGAGATTGATGCTATCGTTAGGAAGAAACTTCTTTCTTTTTCAAGAAAGATAGCTGAAGGAAGCCCTGAATGGGAGGTTCTCTATAAAAAGTTTTTTAAGGAAGAGGAGATAAAAAGAGGCAGAGCTTTTTAAAATATAATGAGTTATTTTATAACATACATTACAGAAGAAGAAATAAAGAAAGAAAGAGCTAAGGCACGGGAGTTGAGAAAATCTCAATGGTGGAAGAGAAAATGTGCAGATGGCATATGTTTCTTCTGTAAAAAAAAGGTTAGTGCAAAAGACTTGACACTCGATCATATAGTACCTATCATTCGTGGTGGAAAGTCAACCAAAGGAAATGTTGTTCCTGCCTGTAAAGACTGCAATAATAAGAAGAAATATCTCCTCCCATTAGAATGGGATGAATACATGAAGACTCTGAATTCACAAAAGGTGGATTAATAAGTCTTCTGCTGAGGATAAAGCAGATAGAAAGGCGTTTTTAAGGAAGATTGGGTATAAGTTGTAATAACCAATGAACAGGTTCATGCTGGGCAAATTTTTCAATAGATAAAGAATTATCAAAAAGAGATTAAAAGATATTCACTTTTAAGGTATAACCTTGTTAAGCTGATATTCCACTATTCCTGAGGCACCTGCCATTTTAAGTTTTGGTATAATATCCCTTACGGTTTTTTCATCAATCATTACCTCAAGTGCATACCATCCCTTGTCAGAGAGAGGGGATATCGTTGGTGAATGCATAGCAGAGAGAAGTGTCATCACTCTTCTAAGAGATTTCTCAGGCACATTCATTTTAAGACCAACTTTTTCCTCTGCAGCGAGCGCACCTTTCAAGAGAAGGACGATGTTCTCTATCTTGCGCCTTTTCCATACATCCTTCCATGATTTTTTATTTGCAATGAATCTTGTGCTTGATTCAAGGATTGTCTCTATAACCCTTAGATTATTAGCCTTTAATGAACTACCAGTCTCTGTAAGTTCAACTATCGCATCAGCAAGGTGTGGAGGTTTAACTTCTGTTGCACCCCATGAAAAATCCACTTCTGCCTTTATGCCCTTTGATTTCAAATATCTCTTTGTAAATCCCACAAGCTCTGTTGCTATGCGTTTTCCTTGTAAGTCTTTTAGTGTCTTTATCTTTGAATCATTGGGAACTGCGATTACCCATTTTACAGGTCTGAGACCTTCTTTTGCATAGATAAGCTCAGCTACCTCATGAACATCTGCATTCTGCTCAAGTATCCAGTCCTTTCCTGTAAGCCCGCAATCCAGAACACCATTCTCAACATAGCCTGCCATCTCCTGTGCTCTGATAAGCATAGCCTCTATCTCAGGATCATCAAGCGATGGATAATAAGAACGACCTGATACAGATACATGATATCCAGCCTTCCTGAATAGCTTTAATGTAGATTCCTGAAGACTTCCTTTTGGTAGTCCAAGTTTTAATATCTTGCCCATCATATCACCTTTTAGAATTAATCTTATTTTTATTTGTTGTTATACTTTATCACATCATCAGCATTGTTACAAGGAGAAGGTAACAGTCGGATTCCTATTAAACTATTGTCTTTACATATGCGTAAGAAAAATACCTACAAAAAAATTAGAATTTTTCTGATACCCTTATTTTCATTCTGAATGTATTTTAATAATAATATTAATAAAAATAGAAGGAGGGTTTCATGGGTTATACAAATGTAGCATTAAAGGAAAAGATTTTGGAGATGTATCCGGAGATAACAAAATATGGAATTTTAGTGGGGCTTGATTTTGATAGCACAAAGAATGCATACATTGTAAAATTTAAAAAAGATGGACATGAATTAACGACACATCTTGAGAAAAAAGATGCAGATGACTGTATGGATGGTATTAAGTGTGTATATTTAGGAGTTCAAATAGGTCAGTTTATTAAGAACTTTGAAATAATTGAAAAAGAATAACAAATTAATTCATAACAAGAGAGGTAGACGATATGCAGAAGTACAAGTGCACAGTCTGTGGATATATTTACGACCCTGAAAAAGGTGACCCGGATAATGGCATAAGTCCAGGAACACCATTTGAAAAATTACCTGATGATTGGGTATGCCCTGTCTGTGGAGCTGAAAAGTCTTTATTTGAAAAGGAGAATTAGGAATGGCTATCAGAGAGATAAAAAAAGATATCTACTCTTTAGGCGCAATAGATTGGGATAGAAGGCTTTTTGATGAACTCATTCCTCTTCCTGATGGGACAAGTTATAACTCCTATCTGATAAGAGGAAACGAAAAGATAGCAATGATAGATGCAGTAGACCCTACAAAAAGATATGACCTCATAGAGAATCTTAAACAGTTGAATATTAAGAAAATTGACTATCTTATCTCTAACCATGCGGAGCAAGACCACTCTGGATCAATACCCCATATTCTCGAACTTTATCCAGATATTAAGGTTGTCACTAATGAGAAATGCAAGGGTATGTTGATTGATTTACTATTAATTCCTGAAGATAAATTTATGACTATAAAAGATAGAGAATCTATTTCTCTTGGTGGCAAAACACTTGAATTTATCTTAGCACCATGGGTTCATTGGCCAGAGACTATGTTCACATATTTGAAAGAAGACAGAATTCTTTTCACCTGTGATTTCTTAGGCTCACATCTGGCAACAAGCGATCTGTTTGTAACAGATGAGACAAAGGTTTATGAAGCAGCCAAAAGATATTATGCAGAGATTATGATGCCATTCAGAACAAGTATCAGGAAACATCTGGAGGTCATAAAAGATATGAAAGTCGAAATAGCTGCACCAAGTCATGGTCCTGTCTATCAAAGACCTGAATTTATTCTTGATGCGTATAAAGAATGGGTCTCTGATGAGGTAAAAAATGAGGTTATTATTCCTTATATCTCAATGCATGGAAGTACAGAAAGATTAGTCAAATACTTCATTGATGTTTTAATTGATAGAGATATAACTGTAAAACCATTTAATTTGATCAAGACAGATATTGGAGAATTAGCTATAGCTCTTGTTGATGCTGCTACCATAGTAATAGCATCACCTACTGTCTTAGCAGGACCTCACCCCAGCATTGTCTATGCAACTTATCTCGTTAATATCTTGAGACCAAAATTAAGGTTTGTTTCTGTGATCGGCTCTTATGGATGGGGTGGAAGGATGTTAGAACATATTAAAGGGATGTTGAATAATCTCAAAGTAGAGTTTATTGAACCAGTTATTATAAAAGGATACCCCAAAGAAGGTGATTTTAAATCTTTGGACAGATTAGCAGATGAAATCCTTAAAAGACATAAAGAACATAATATTTATTAAAAATAGCTTGCTGTCCTGATAGCCACCGTTGCCTCTTTTGCATATAGAAGATAGGATCTAATTAATTTTTAATTTTAGGGTCTTAATGTTTCTTTATAAATCAGCTAAGGACATGATTATAATAAATATTATTTTAAGGTAAAATATCGAACGAGGAAATGGGGAAAAATGACTAATATCTGGAACTTTTTCTGGCTTTTTATCATATTTGTTTCTGTTTTGCCAATATTACAGCAAAAAGTAATGCAAGCAAAGCGATATGCATTAATCAGAAAGCTCGAGAAGAAGAGGAGTTCAAGGGTCATCACCCTTATTCATAGACAGGAAACCATGAGATTTCTGGGTTTTCCTATTATGAGGTATATAGATATAAACGACTCTGAAGAAATCCTGAGGGCTATTAGGCTCACCCCAGATGACATGCCTATTGATCTAATCATACATACCCCCGGAGGACTTGTCTTATCTGCTGAACAGATTGCGATGGCACTTATCAGACATAAGGCTAAGGTAACGATCTTTGTGCCTCATTATGCAATGTCTGGTGGCACTCTATTATGCCTAGCTGCTGATGAGGTAGTAATGGATGAAAATGCTGTATTAGGACCTATCGATCCACAATTAGGTGAATATCCAGCAGTATCAATTTTAAAGACTGTAAAAGAGAAGGAGCCAAAAGACATCGATGACAAGACTCTCATCCTTGCCGATGTAGCACAGAAGGCATTGAATCAGATGAGGAATTTTGTCAAAAATTTACTTCTTGAAAGGATGGATGAAGAAAGCTCTGAAAGATTAGCAATTACTCTTACTGAAGGTAGATGGACACACGATTATCCTATTACTTTTGAAGAAGCAAAAAAGCTTGGTTTACTTGTTTCAGTTGGCTTACCTGAAGAGATTTATCAGCTTATGGATCTATTTCCGCAGGCTGTGCAACAAAGACCATCTGTCCAGTATATACCGGTTCCCTATAAGCCCTCCGAAAGGGAGAGGAGTAAAAGATGAGATCTTGGTAATAAAAATCTCTAACAGGAGGATTTTTAGATGAGAAAACAAAATATCTTAAGGCATGGAATGTTATTGATCTTAATACTTTCTGCTGTTGTCTTCCTTGTTTCTCATGGAGGATGTAAAGGTAAACAGAACAATATCGGCACAAGCTATACTGAGACTAATAACGAGGTTATAGGTTTTCCACAATCCTTTGCAGACCTTGTAGAAAAGGTAAAACCTGCTGTTGTTAATATCAGCACTGAAACGACTGTAAGGATCCCCGGGAATCCCTTTAGACACTTTTTCGGACCTGATGAAGAAGGACCTTTTGGAGATTTTTTTAAGAGATTCTTTGGCGATATTCCCGATAGAGAACTAAAACAGCAGAGCCTTGGTTCCGGATTTATTATTGACAAAGACGGTTATATTATAACGAATAATCACGTTGTCGAAGGCGCAGATGAGATAAAGGTAAAATTAGCTGATAAAAGGGAATTTAAAGCAAGAGTTGTTGGAAGAGACCCTAAGACTGACCTTGCCCTCATAAAGATTTCATCTATTTTTAAGGACCTTCCGACACTTCCTCTTGGCGATTCAGACAAGATAAGGGTTGGAGATTGGGTTCTTGCTATTGGGAATCCATTTGGATTAGAACATACTGTTACACAGGGTATTATTAGTGCTACTGGAAGGGTCATTGGTTCAGGACCTTATGATAACTTTCTGCAGACTGATGCACCAATTAATCCAGGCAACAGCGGTGGGCCTCTCATAAATCTAAAAGGCGAAGTAATAGGCATAAATACAGCAATAATTGCATCTGGTCAAGGAATAGGTTTTGCGATTCCAAGTAATATGGCTAAGACAGTTATTACTCAATTGAAAGAGAAAGGTAAGGTCACTCGGGGATGGATTGGTGTATCAATACAGAGTATGACACCTGAACTTGCTCAATCCTTTGGGTTGAAAGATACAAGAGGAGCATTAGTAGCAGATATTGTGCCCGGAGGACCTGCAGATAAAGCTGGATTAAAAAGAGGAGATATCATTATATCGTTCGATGGAAAAGAGATTAATGAGATGTCAGAGCTTCCAAGGATAGTTGCTGAGACGCCTATAGGAAAGACAGTCAATCTAAAGATAATAAGAAATGGAAAAGAAAAAGTTTTGAAGATAACCATAGCCCCTCTTCCATGAAAAATAAACCCATATTATTCGATAAAATTTTTGGCAGATGCAGTGTTTGAGCGGATTTAAATTCTTTCGAAGAAAGAATTTACCTCGGAGGCTCTATTTTAATCGAGCCGAGAATGAGCGAAAATACTGTATCTGCCAATCACATATTAATTTATGAATTAAGTAGATCAAAGTTATGGATGAGATAAAAGATAGATTCCAGAAGATTCCTGAAAACATATCAAATATTGTTAAGCTCGCATACAACCTCTGGTGGAGCTGGCATCCTGAAGCAAGAATGGTATTCAAGATGATAGACAGAGTTGCATGGAAGGAAAGCAGACATAATCCAGTAAAAATGTTAAGGGATGTACCCGAAGAAGTTCTCAAATCTACTGCAAATAATCCGGATTATTTTAAATATTATTCTGATCTTCTGAACAGGTTTAATGAATATATGCAATCAAAAACCTGTTGGTTCTTAGAAAATATACTTACCCCAACGTGCGAGCCTATAGCTTATTTCTCTGCAGAGTACGGTCTCCATCACTCTCTACCATTTTACGCCGGTGGTTTAGGTTTTTTAGCTGGAGATTACATTAAAGAATGCAGTGACCTTGGTATCCCTATGATAGCTATTGGATTCATGTATCCTGAAGGATATTTACGACAGAAGATCAGAATGGATGGATGGCAGGAAGACATAGATGAGGTACTTGAAAGAGATGCTGCTCCCATTGAAAGAGTAATGAATGAAAAGGGAGAACATTTAATCGTCAGGGTTCCATATATGGAACCTCCAATATTTGTAGCTGTATGGAAGGTTAATATCGGTCGTATTCCTTTATACCTTTTAGATACAGATATAGATATGAATGACCCATGGAACAGAACAGTGGCATTACATCTATATATTGGTGATATTGAGCAACGTCTCCGCCAGGAGATAGTGCTTGGTATGGGTGGTATCGCAGTATTAAAAGCACTTGGTATTAAACATTCTATAATACATTTGAACGAAGGTCACTCAGCCTTTGCGATCATTGAGAGGATTAGAGAATGGATAGAAGAAGGTATGAAATTTGAAGATGCAGTCGAGCAAGTGCGTGCAACAACTATATTCACTACTCATACATCTTTACCATCAGGACATGATGTCTTTCCATTCACTCTGATGGAAAAATATTTCAGCCATTGTTATCCTTGTCTTGGTCTGAGCCGTGAAGAATTCTTTAAGTTAGGGATTGATCCAAAAGACCCGGGAGCCGGCTTCAATATGACCGTATTCTCGTTGAAAATGTCAAATTATTCCAATGGTGTCAGCAAGAAGCACAGAGAAATAACATGCCAAATGTGGCAACATCTCTGGGATAAAAGGGATGAAAAAGATTGCCCTGTTTCTTATATAACAAATGGAATTCATGTGCCTACATGGGTAGAACCAAAAATAAGCCTACTATTTAATAAGTATCTCGGTCCAAACTGGTTAGATGACCACGATAATCCTGATATATGGGAATTAATTGATGAAATACCTGATAAAGAATTATGGCAGGTCCACTACTGGCTTAAGATTAAACTTATTAATTTTATAAGGGAACAGGCACGTAAAAGATGGACGGAAAACAGGATCAATCCAGTAAATATTATATCAGGTGGTGCATTGCTTGATCCTCTGACCTTAACTATCGGTTTTGCACGCCGTTTTACATCTTACAAGCGTGCTTCTCTCATCTTCTATGATCTTGAACGCCTGAAAAAGATAGTCAACAATCGCTGGAGACCTGTCCAGATTATATTTGCAGGAAAAGCCCATCCTGCTGACAATGAAGGAAAAAGAATTCTTCAGCATATATTCAAATTTGCAATCAATCCTGAACTTGGAGGCAGAGTCGCATTTGTGGAAAATTACGATGAACAACTCGCACAGTATATGGTCCATGGAGTTGATCTATGGCTTAATAATCCAAAACCCCCTTTAGAAGCCTGTGGTACAAGTGGAATGAAGGCTTCATTGAACGGAGTTCCACATCTCAGCATCCTTGACGGATGGTGGTTAGAAGGTTTTAATAGCAAAAATGGATGGGCATTTACTGGAACAGGAGAAGATGAAGATGCAGAGGCAATCTATGAACTACTTGAGAAGGAGGTTATCCCTCTTTATTACGAAGTAGATGAATTTGGAACTCCTGTTGGCTGGGTTAAGGTCATGAAAGAGGCAATAAAAAGTGTTACTCCATTATTCAGTGCAAGAAGAATGGTAAAAGAGTATACCTTAAGGTTTTATCAGAATGCACTCAAATCAGCATCTGAAAAACTAACTGCCAAATAGTTTTTCAAAAAGTAGATTGACATTATCTTTATAAGTGGGAAGAAATGATATATTATTACATTCATTAGAGACTTTAATATGTTGAGTTAGCCCACTTAATTCATAAATTTATGAGTAATTGGCAGATGCAGTATTCTCGCTCATTCTCGGCTCGATTAAGATCGAGCCTCCGAGGTAAATTCTTTCTTCGAAAGAATTTAAATCCGCTCAAATACTGCATCTGCCAAGAATTTTATTAATAATATAAGTTAAATTAAGAGGAGGGCATTTTATGTTCCATATAGCAAACCCTCAGGAGATTATTGAAGGCAAAATCACTGATGTATATTTTGAAAGATCATTGAAGATACTTAAAACAAAGGGAGTAAATCCCGTAGTCAAAGCAGAGTTCATCGCTAAAAGTTTACCCGAGACATGGCAATGGGCATTATTTGCAGGTCTTGAAGAGGCAATGTATCTTATGAAACATCTACCTGTAAAGGTAAGGGCAATGAGAGAAGGAACTGTCTTTTATCCATATGAACCAGTAATGGAGATTGAGGGAAAGTATCAGGACTTTTGTATTTTTGAAACCGCTATTCTTGGTCTGATATGCCAGGCATCTGGAATTGCAACGAAAGCAGCAAGGTTTAAAAAGCTTGCTGGAGATAGGCTTGTTGTAAGCTTTGGTGCCCGTAGAATGCATCCTACAATAGCTCCTATGATAGAAAGAAATGCCTATATAGGAGGTTGCGATGGAGTTGCTGTAGTAAAGTCTGGTGAATTAATAGGTGAAGACCCTATGGGAACTATGCCCCATGCCCTCATTATTTGTTTTGGTTCTACAGTTGATGCCCTGAAAGCATATGATGAAGTATTAGAACCAAAAGTCAAGAGGGTGGCATTGATTGATACATTCCTTGATGAAAAGTTTGAATGCCTTAATGTTGCAAGAGAACTTGGAGAGAGACTCTATGCGGTCAGATTTGATACACCTTCATCGAGGAGAGGGAACTTCTATAGGCTCCTTGAAGAATGTAGATGGGAGCTAAATATAAGAGGCTATAAAAACATAAAATTTTATGTTAGTGGTGGTATAAAGGAAACTGATATACCTGTTTTAAATCCTATTGTTGATGGTTATGGTATAGGAACATCTATAAGCAATGCACCTGTTGTTGATTATGCAATGGATATTATGGAGGTTGAAGGGAAGCCTTTATCCAAAAGAGGAAAATGGTCTGGTAGTAAGAGGGTTCTTTCTTGTTCTAAGTGTGGAGAGAGAAAAATTGTGCATAATGTGAAAAAACATTACACCAGTTCCTGTGGTCATAAATTTGAGGACATATTAATTCCTGTTCTTGACAGAGGTAAATATCTTATAAAGCCTGAACCACCATCAAAAATCAGGAAGAGAGTGATTGAATCCCTCAAATCACTTCCACTTGAGTAAGATTCCACTAAGCTCTCTGTACATCATTATTGCTATTTTATTATGGAGCTCATTAGGTGTTGTTGTAAGACTATCAGGGGTTGAAATTCATATACTTATGTTCTATTCATTATTGACTTCTCTTATTGTTCAGGGGATTATCTTATTCAGGAAAAATTATCGAAAAGAGATTCCAAAAATCAAAATTCTCAGGTATCCCGCAATTCTTGGTTGTCTTTCCCTTTTAAACACATTCACTTATTTCTATGCATTCAAAAATACCTCAATAGCAAATGCTGTGCTTACACATTATACAGCCCCTGTGTTTGTTGCATTTCTCGCACCTGTTTTTCTAAAGGAAAAGATTACAAGAAAGATTATCATTGCTATAGTTATTGCATCTGCCGGACTCTGGGTTATGCTTGATGGATTCACATTTAATGGAAGAGAGATGGCAGGCGTTATAGCTGGTCTTATTTCAGGACTTGCTTATGCAATAATAATTATTTATCTGAGGATTCAGTCTCAAAACTTCCATCCTCTTGTATTTGCTTTTTTTTCAAATGCAGTTATTACATTTCTACTTGCTCCTTTTGTAAGAGAATTTCCTCTACATGCACTGTGGAGTTATTTAACAATGGGCATTGTTCATTCAACTATCGCACCTATTTTATATTTCAAAGGTCTTCAGTACGTTTCTGCTAACAGGGCTGCTGTTCTTGGATATCTTGAACCAATCGGTGCAATATTTTTTGGTTCAATTTTCTTAAGTGAGTATCCTTCATCAATGTCACTAATTGGTGGTGCATTAATCATATTTTCAGGTTATTACACCTTAAAAATTTCACGATTTTAAATTATGATATAATATAGAAAATCGGAGGATATATATACCAGCACTTTACGGAAATCTATCAGGACTCAGGTCCGGTTATCTTGACTCCCTCGAGAGGGTATATCGCAGGAAAATACATAGCGAGATAGTCAGTCCTGAACTCGCCAGATACCTTACAGAGATTTCTTCTGAAATATATCGCCAGATAGGAATATTAGTTGATAGAGGTGGTATTATCACCCATGTAATTGTTGGTGATGCAAAAGGCATTACAATACCTCCACTTGAGGATTATCCACTGGGAAGGAAACCCCTAAGGGGGCTCAGACTTGTCCATACTCATCTTAAAGAAGAACCCTTGAACCAGGATGACCTTACAGACCTTGCCCTATTGAGGCTTGATTTAATCGCTGCCATTAGCATCAAAAATAGTTTACCAGCGAGTATCTATGTAGCACACCTTATGCCTCAGAGTTCAGAGAAGAAGATGGAAATCCTTCCAAAAGAAAATTTTTATTCCTTTAAAATGGACTTTCATTCATTTATTGAATCACTTGAAGATGAGATGCAAAGGGCAATCTTATTCGACCAGAAAGACACAAGAGAAAGGGCTATACTTGTTAGCGTATCTGAAAAACCAAAATATGAGCAAGAAGACTCCTTAGAAGAGCTCAAGGAACTTGCCTTGTCAAGCGATGTAGTTGTCCTTGATACAGTTCTCCAGAGACCGAAAGAGATTAATCCAAAATATCTAATGGGAGAAGGAAAGTTAAAGGAGCTTGTTATTAATGCAATGAATAAAGGAGCAACCTTTCTCATATTTGACCAGGACCTCAGTCCATCACAAATAAAATCCATAACAGAAATGACTGAATTGAAAGTGATAGATAGAACACAGCTAATTCTTGATATCTTTGCAAGACGTGCTCACAGTAAAGACGGAAAGGTGCAGGTTGAACTTGCTCAGCTCAAATATAGACTACCGCGGCTAACAGGGAAAGGGACTGCAATGTCACGTTTGATGGGAGGAATTGGTGGAAGGGGTCCCGGTGAGATGAAGCTTGAGGTTGATAGAAGGCGGGTACGCGAGAGGATAAACTTACTGGAAAGGGAACTCAAATCTCTAAGCGAGGCACGCAGACAGAGAAGACAGAAAAGGGTGCAGAGAGGTATACCCATCGTCTCAATCATAGGCTATACAAATGCTGGGAAATCAACACTTCTTAATTCTCTCACAAAAAGTTCGGTCTTTGTTGAAGATAAGATGTTTGCAACACTTGATACTGCAAGCAGGAGATTAAGATTCCCACATGAAAGAGAGATTATTATTACTGATACTGTTGGTTTTATAAGAAATCTTCCAAAGGACCTTATGGCAGCTTTTAAGGCAACACTTGAGGAGCTTGAGGATGCTGACTTATTACTGCACATTGTTGATGCCTCAAATCCACGATTTGAACAACATATTGAATCTGTAAAGAACATACTTGATGAACTCCATCTTTCTGATAAAAAAAGAATACTTGTCTTTAACAAGATAGATAAAATAGGAAAAGAAGAGGTAAGAAATCTGTTAAATCGTTATAATGCCATAGCGATATCTGCACTGGATACATCCACTTTTCAGCCTCTTCTGAATGCTATAGAAGAACATTTCTGGAGTAAAAACTTAGCAGAAGGAATTTCAGCCCATATTACTTCAATAAAAGAAGAAGTAGGAGGTTTTGCTTAGATGGAATTTACTCCAAAATGGATAGCATGGGAGATTACAAGGAGATGTAATCTCCATTGTATCCATTGCCGTTCTTCATCTGAACAGGAAATAAAAGACCACCCTGACTTCTCTACTAAAGAGGCATATAGAATTCTTGATGATATTTCAAATTATGCAAAACCTGTTGTTGTGCTTTCAGGAGGTGAGCCGCTGTTAAGAAAAGATGTATTTGATATAGCAAGATATGGAACAGAAAATGGTCTGAGAATGTGTCTTGCTACTAATGGCACACTTGTTACTGATGATATATGCGAGAAGATAAAAGCATCGGGGATAAAGATTGTTTCTCTAAGTCTTGATGGCTCTGAAGCATCTGTGCATGACGACTTTAGAAATCAGCAAGGTGCATTTGAAGGAACTATAAAGGCAGCAAGATTATTTAAGAAACATGGTATTGAATTCATAATCAACTCCTCCTTTACAAAGAGAAATCAGGAAGAGATTCCCAAGGTCTATAAACTTGCAAAAGAACTTGGTGCAACTGCCTGGTATATGTTCATGATTGTTCCTACTGGAAGAGGTGAGGAGATTATGAATGAGCTGATCTCTAAAGAAGACTATGAAGAGTTACTCGATTGGCATTATAGTATGGAAAAGGATGAAAAGGATATTCTGGTTAGACCTACATGTGCACCCCACTACTACAGGATTGTCTTACAGAAATCAAGAGAAGAAGGGACAAAATTTGAGAGGAGGACATTAAAGTTCTCAACAGGTGGTTCAAAAGGATGTATTGCAGGACAACTAATATGCCTCATAGATGTTGATGGAAATGTCCTTCCATGCAGTTATTTTCCAAAACCCGCAGGAAATATTAAGAATCAATCATTCAGGGATATATGGGAAAACTCAGAACTTTTTAAGGATCTACGAAATTTCAAAAAATATAAAGGTAAATGTGGCTCATGTGAATTTATAGCTGTATGTGGAGGATGTCGTGCGAGGGCGTATGCTGTATATGGTGATTATCTTGAAGAAGAACCTTTCTGCGGGTATATCCCTAAAAAACTCAAAACTCAAAATTTAAAACTTAAAGCTAAGGAAAGTGAATAAGGAATTTTCCTTAAGTCTATAGTCATCAATCCTTGGTTTTGAATTTTGGGTTTTAGTTTTGAACTTTAATACAAAGGAGGTTTCATGAACGATACATTTTTAAGGGCTTGTCGTGGAGAGAAAGTTGAATACACGCCTGTATGGTTGATGCGCCAGGCTGGGAGATACCTTCCACAATATCAGTCAATTCGGTCTGGTGTTGATTTTCTTACACTGTGCAAAACTCCTGAACTTGCTGCTGAGGTTACACTACAACCGGTTGATGTTCTTGGAGTTGATGCAGCCATCTTGTTCTCAGATATACTTATTCCTGTTGAGGCGATGGGGATGTCCCTTGAATTTTCAGAAAGAGAAGGACCTGTTTTTGGTGAACCAATAAGAAATAAATCCGCAGTTGACAGGTTAATTATCCCGGAACCTGAAGATGATCTTTCTTTTGTGATAG
>JBNAVX010000027.1:0-30523 GCA_049700155.1 Thermodesulfovibrionales bacterium | reverse complement strand
AGAATTTACCTCGGAGGCTCGATATTAATCGAGCCGAGAATGAGCGAGAATACTGTATCTGCCTATTATTCATAAATTTATGAATTAAGTGGGCTAAATTAGTTTTTTAGAAAAACCTATATATTCTTTCTATACACACCCCTACACCCCTCTTTTTAGAGGGGAAAAGAAAATGTAAATGCTTTTTAGAGGGGAAAGGGTCAAGAAGGGATTAAAGGGGTGTGTTAGGTTTGTTTTATGAAATTAGATTATTTTAGACAGCAATGATAATTAAAATATTGTTATTATTTTATAATTATATATGAAGATGGAAATTTGTCCTGTATGCAAACAACCTGTTGACCAATGTATCTGCTGTCCAGAATGAGGGCATGTATGCCTTCTGGATGAAGGCGAGCTTTATTGCCCCGTTTGCAAACCTAAGCCTGAAGATAAGGAAGAGAAATAATTCAGTAAAAGAAAATTCGTTTAAATTATTTTATAATTAAATAAATAATATTTAATCAAATTTAAAAATCTGTAATCCAGGATATTATGGAAAAAAAGATCAGAAAGATTTTGGTTGCAAATAGAGGTGTAACTGCAGTGAGAGTGATGCATACTTGTAGGGATAGGAAGATTCCTACTACTGCTGTCTATAGCACGCCTGATCGTCTTGCACATCATGTATTTATGGCAGATTCTGCTGTACATATCGGGGAAGCGCCACCAAGTGAATCTTATCTAAATATGGAAAAGATGATTAATGCTGCTATTCAGAGTAAAGCAGATGCAATACATCCGGGCTGGGGCTTTCTTGCAGAAAATAGCGATTTTGCTCAAATGGTAATTGATGCTGGACTTACATGGATTGGTCCACCTCCAGGGGTTATTAGGGCTGTAGGGGATAAGATTAATGCTAAAAGACTTGCACAAAAAGCTAATGTTCCGACTATTCCAGGGATTATAGATGTTACAAATATTGAACATATTAAAAAGTGGATGGAAGATGAGAGAATAGGCTTTCCGATAATGATAAAGGCTGTTTCAGGAGGTGGTGGAAAGGGAATGGTTAAAGTAGAAAATGAGGAACAATTACCAATTGCATTTGCCCAAGCAAGGTCAGAAGCAAAGAAGGCATTCGGAGATGAGAGGGTCCTTGTTGAAAAATATATAGAGCGTGGTAGGCATATTGAAGTTCAAGTTGTTGCGGATGAACATGGGAATGTAATACATCTATATGAAAGAGAATGTACTATCCAGAGACGCAATCAAAAGATCATAGAAGAGGCACCATCACCTTCTATTGATGATGACCTTAGAAAAGAGATGTGCTTTACTGCTGTTCGGCTTATGAGAGAAATCGGTTATTCTTCAGCTGGTACTGTTGAATTCCTTTTTGATTCATCAAACAAAAAATTTTATTTCCTTGAAGTTAATACTCGTTTACAAGTCGAACACGGTATAACAGAACTGATAACAGGTCTTGACATTGTTGGTATCATGATAGATATTGCAATGGGCAAGAAGTTACCTTTTAAGCAGTCTGACATATATCCAAATAGATGGGCACTTGAGGTCCGTCTTAATGCAGAAGATCCGAGAAATTTTAATCCTTCTTTTGGAACTATTACACGCCTTATGGTTCCGCAGGGACCAGGAGTTAGAGTAGCTTCAGGTGTTTATGAAGGTGCTGATATACCGCCATATTATGATTCACTTTTTATGCTATTAATGACAGCTGGCGCTGACAGAGCAGATGCGATAAGGGTTATGGATCGCGCTCTCGGTAGAAACCTGAGAGTCGAAGGTGTAAAGACCACAGTTCCTTTACTTCTCAGTATAATTAGACATCCTGCGTTTATATCTGGTGAGTTTTCAACACGGTTTATAGAAGAACATATGGATGAGCTTATATCTATGTTCCCTGAAAAGAATAGCGAAGATGAAGTGCTGAAAATTGCAAGGTATATTGCAGAAATATCAGCTCTTGGTCCTCAAAAATGGATGTGAAAGGACTTTATGAAAGACTATATCTTTGTTAGACCCGGCATGTCTCCAGCCGAGATAGTTAAAGCTGTGCGCTCTCTTGAGGGGGTATGTTTTACTTCAACAGGTATGCGTGACGCAGGGCAATCTGACTATAAAAATCGCCTTCGTATTTATGACCTCAAAACTCTTGCACCCATATATAACAGGATGGGCCTGTTCAGTGCTGAATGCCATGGTGGCGCGAGATGGCATGTAGGAATAATGAACAGGAGAGAGAGTCCTTTTGAAGAAATTAATATTTTGAGAGAACTTATGCCAAATGTGCTTTTACAGACTCTTATACGAGAGACAAATCTCTGGGGCTACAGACCTTATCCTAAGAATGTCATAGAGTATGTTGTTGAAAGGGTAGATATTGATGTATGGAGGTGTTTTTCTTTCCTGAATGATGTGAGGAATATGCGTGCAGTCGCTGAAGTTGTTATGAAGAGAAGAAAATTATTCGAACCAGCCATCTCATTCACAATGGCTGATTGGGCAACAAATGAATATTATTTAGGAGTTGTTAAAGAGATTGTTGAACTCTGTGCTGGAACAGATGAAATAATCCTATGTATTAAAGATATGGCAGGTGTTGGAAGTATCAAACGTATTGGTAGCCTTATTGATTCTATAAAGCAGAAATTCCCTGATTTAGTTATTCAGTATCACAGACACATAACTGATGGACTTGCAATGCCAGCATTATTATCTGCAGCGCAGGCAGGTGCTAAGATCTTCGATGTTGAAGAAGATTCTCTTGTAAGGTTTTATGGACAACCGCCTATTCTCAGTGTTCAAGCATATTTTGAGGAATCAGGGATTCCTGTTAATCTTAACAGAAAAGAGGCAGAAACAGCAGTTCAAAAGGTTCGTGAATGGATAGGTAGTTATGACTGGGCTGAATCACCTTTTAAAGGTTATGACCATACCGTGACGCTTCATAAGATGCCAGGAGGGGCATTTCCAAGCTCATTTGAACAGGCTGACAAAGGTGGGTTCCTCCATCACATGCCTGCGATACTAAAGGTGATGTCACTTTATAATAAGATTATTTATTATTTTGATGTTACACCTGGCTCTCAGATTACTTGGGTAACATGTAGTGGCATAGTAAACAAATATGCTAAGAAAAAAGGAGAAGCAGGTGTTAGACATCTCATAGAGCTTCTAACAAAATTCATTGATGAAAAAATGCTTGATTTCAACTCAATGGAAAAGGAAGAGCAGGAAGAACTCCTTGAACTATTCAGTAATGCACCTGGAGATTTTAAAAATCTTTTAATAGGACATTATGGAAAGCTTCCTATGGGATGGCCACCTGATTGGGTATATAAGAGCACCTTTGGGAACGAATGGGAAGAGAAAATAAAAGAGCGTAAAGAACTTTCTCCTCTCGATTCATTAAAGGATGATGACCTTGATAGCATCAGAAATGAATTGTCTGAGAATATTGGAAGAAATCCAACAGAAGAGGAGTTCATTTTATACCTAATGCACCCAAAAGATGCCCTGGATATGATTGAGTTCCGCGAAAAATATGGTGAAGCCCCTCTTGTCCTTCCTACTGATGTATGGAGGAATGGTCTTAAAAAATATGGTGATAAGGTGGAATTTGAACTCTGGGGTAAGCCTTATTGTATAGAACTTGTATCAATAGGAGCAGAACACGAAGGGATGGTCCATGTTGTTATGCGTGTGAATAATAAAACAAGGGTCTACACCGTTGAGACACCGAGTGCCAAAAAGATAGAGATACGTATGGCAAAAGGTCCTAATGATATTGCAGCACCAATTACAGGTAACATCTGGAGAATAGGAAATCCTGTGAGAGGCACTCTAAAGGTTGGCGATATAGTTCATAAGGGTGAAGAGATTGCAAATCTTGAAGCTATGAAGATGGAGACCCCAATTGTTGCTCCTTTTGATGGTCAAATAACTGAAATCTGTGTAAAACTGAATGATCCGGTTCAGGAAGGACAGCTCCTTTTTGTGCTTGAGAATCTCTAATTAACGTCATTAGATAAATAATTTTTATTTTATGAAGATAGCCATAACAGGAAAGGGGGGTGTAGGGAAGACTACTCTTGCCTCTCTTTTGAGTCATATCTTTGCTAAAGAAGGTAAAAAGGTCATTGCTGTTGATGCAGACCCTGATGCAAATCTTGCATCTGCTCTTGGTATCCAGAAAGATGAGGCTGAAAAAATCAGACCCATTGCAGATATGCCTGAACTCATAGAAGAGAGGACAGGTGCTAAAGTTGGGAGTATGGGTGGTATATTTAAACTCAACCCCAAGGTTGATGACCTGCCAGAAGGTATTGGATATCATTTGAACAATATAATCCTACTTATTATGGGTAAATCAAAGGCTGCTGCATCTGGTTGTTATTGTCCAGAGAATGTTCTTCTTAGGAGACTGCTCAGACACCTTATAGTTGAAAGAGATGAAGTTGTTATTGTAGATATGGAAGCAGGTATAGAGCATCTTACAAGAGGGACTGCTGAATCTGTAGATGCCTTTATAGTAGTGGTAGAGCCAGGTCAGAGGAGTATACAGACTGCTAAAACTGTAAAGCAAATGGCTGAAGGACTGGGTGTAAAGAAAGTTTTTGTAGTTGCTAATAAAATAAGGAATTCTGAGGACTTAGAGTTTATAAAGAAGAATATTGATAATCTGGAAATTCTGGGTGTTCTAAGATTTAGTGAATCTATAATGAATGCTGATATCAAAGGCTCTTCACCTTATATCTTTTCTCCTGAAAGTGTTGTTGAAGCAAAAGAAATCAAGGAAAACATAGAGAAATCTTTATATCAATGAAGAAAATTATCAGAAAAGAAGCCCTTGAAAAGAGAGACTTTATTCCACATGCAGAAAGAAGGGAAAAAGACGAACTTATAAAGTTCAATCTTTTCAATCTTTCTGAGTTTAAGATAGTAAAGACATTACTTTTTTATGTTTCCTTTAGGTCCGAAGTAGATACTATAAGCTTGATAGAAGAATCTCTTCAGATGAATAAAAAGATAATAGTGCCAAAAGTGGATGAAAAAATGCATCAGCTAAGATTATACGAGATAAATAATTTAAAAGAATTATCATCAGGTTTCATGGGGATACTTGAACCTTCTTTACCTGATGAAAGAATAAGAGATATGAAAGATATTGACCTTGCTATTATTCCCGGCATAGCCTTTGATCATTCTGGCAACAGAATTGGCTATGGAGCTGGTTATTATGATATCCTCCTTTCTAATACAAAGAAAAAACCTCCTCTTGTTGCTCTTGCATATGAAGAACAACTAATTGACTTAATTCCCTCCGAAGTGCATGATGTAAAGGTTGATATTATTGTTACGGATAAGAGAATTATAAGATTCAAGGTTTAAGATTCAAAATTCAAGATTAAAAATTTCCTTTTTGACACAGAATTAATATAAGTGCTACAATCTTGCACGGGGAAGGTCTATAAGGCATGGATCTCAAGAAGATAGAAAAGGGAGTCAGGCTGATACTTGAAGGCATTGGAGAAGACCCTGATAGAGCGGGGCTTAAGGATACACCGAACAGAGTTGCAAGAATGTATGAAGAGATATTTGCTGGACTCAAGACTCCTCAAGAAGAAATACTCAAGTATATAGAAGGCGAAACCCATGATGAAATGGTCCTCCTGAAAGATATACCTTTTTATTCTGTTTGTGAACATCATCTCCTCCCATTTATAGGAAAAGCCCATGTAGCATATATCCCTGCAGGTGGAAAGATAGTAGGCTTAAGCGAACTTGTAAAGGCAGTAGAGATACTTGCTAAAAGACCACAGGTTCAAGAAAGATTAACAACCCAGCTCGTTGAGCTGATTATGGATAGACTTAAACCAAAAGGAGCGATGGTTATCATTGATGCAGAACATCTCTGTATGAGTATGAGAGGCGTTAAGAAACCAGGTTCAAGAACTGTAACGTCAGCAGTAAGAGGCATATTCAGGTCAAAGCAATCTACAAGAGAGGAATTACTGGAACTAATAAAGGGTAAGAAGTAGGCACTAAGCAGTAGGCAGTAGGCAATAAGCAGTAAGCAGATTAAATTGAACAATGAAATATATGGGCTATAGAGATTTAAAGGTTTATCAGCTTTCATATAAATTAGCCATGGATATTTTTGAGATAACAAAATCTTTTCCTAAAGAGGAAAAATATTCCCTTGTTGGTCAAATAAGAAGGTCATCAAGAAGTATTCCTGCAAATTTGGCTGAAGCATGGAAGAAAAGAAGGTATCCTAAAATGTTTGTTAGTAAAATCATTGATGCTGCCGGTGAAGCAGGTGAAACAGAGGTTTGGTTAGATTTTTCCAAAGATGCTGCTTATCTGTCTAAAGAGAGATACGAAAGCCTTATTTCTGGTTATAATGAAGTTAATCGTATGCTATATGGAATGATTAACAAACATGAGAAATTCAGTGGTAGTAAGTAGTGTTTACTGCCTACTGCTTACTGTTTACTATAAGTAAAATAGGAGGGAGGATATGTCAGCAACGCTTATTAAAGGTTCTGAGATTTCAAAACAGATAAAAGAGGAACTTAAACAGGAAGTAGCAAAACTTAAAGAAAACCATAATCTTATCCCTGGATTAGCTACAATCCTTGTTGGTGAAGATGAGGCATCTAAGGTATATGTAGGACAGAAAGAAAAGGCGTGTAAGGAGCTTGGTATCCATTCTGAGAGGATTAATCTCCCTGGTAGCACAACAGAAGCAGAACTTCTCTCACTTATTGAAAGACTTAATAAGGATGACAAGATTCACGGTATACTTGTGCAATTACCTTTACCAAAACATATAAATGAAACAAATGTTTTATATGCTATTGACCCTAAGAAAGATGTTGACGGCTTCCATCCAGTAAATGTTGGGAAACTGATGCTTGGAGAACCTGATTTTATACCTTGCACACCTCACGGGATACAGGAACTACTGATAAGGACAGGGGTTGAGACAGATGGGGCTGAGGTAGTAGTTGTTGGACGGAGCAATATTGTTGGAAAACCAATTGCAAATATGTTACTACAAAAAAAGAAGGGTGCTAATGCTACAGTTACTATATGTCATACCAGAACAAAAGACCTTGCTTCTCACACCAGAAGAGCAGATATCTTGATTGTGGCAGCAGGTAAGCCGAAGACTGTAACAGCAGACATGGTGAAAGAAGGTGTTGTAGTAATTGACGTTGGTGTAAATAGATTAGAAACAGGTCTGGTTGGTGACGTTGACTTTGAAACAGTCAAAGAGAAGGCAAAGGCGATAACTCCTGTTCCTGGTGGTGTTGGTCCAATGACGATTGCAATGTTAATGTATAATACTGTCCAGGCAGCAAAAATGCAATCAGGGATAAAGTAGAAGAAAGAATTGAATGAGTAACAAGATAGTACCTCCATGTCAGGCAGCATGCCCGATTCATACAGATGTTCGGGGATATGTCTCTGCAATTGAAAAGGGTGATGTCGAGACTGCGATCAAGATTAATCGCCAAGTGAATCCTTTCCCTGCTGTTTGTGGCAGGATTTGCACAAGACCATGTGAGAGTGTATGCAGGCGGGCGCAGGTAGATGAACCAATAGCTATCGCATGGTTAAAACGTTTTGCAGCAGATTACACAAAAGAATTGAGAATTCCCCAAAAGCCAGAAAATAAATATGTTGAAACTGTTGCAGTTATAGGAGGAGGACCAGCAGGTTTAAGTTCAGCCTATATGCTTGCCTTATTCGGTTACAGGGTTACGATTTTTGAGGCGATGTCAAGGCTTGGTGGGATGTTGATAGAAGGTATCCCAGAATTTAGACTTTCAAAAGATGTTGTTGAAGATGAAATTAATTATATTTTGTCACTTGGGATTAAAGCAAAGACAGGTGTATTTCTTGGGAGAGACCTTACTATTGAAGGTCTATTGGAAGATTTCAACGCTGTTGTTATAGCTATAGGTAGCCAGAAGAGTTTAGTTCCAAGATGCAAAGGTTCAGAAACAGCTAAGGTAATTACTGCTGTTGATTTTCTTAAACAGGTATGTAGAGGTGAAAAGCCCATTTTAGGTAAACATGTTGTAGTAATTGGAGGTGGTCATACTGTTATAGATACTTCCCGCACATGCATTCGTCTTGGCGCACGTGATGTAACAATAGTTTATCGCAGGACGATAGATGAAATGCCCCTCTGCCGAGCTGAACTTGAAGAAGCACAAGAGGAAGGTGTTAAAGTCCGTTTCCTTTCTGCACCTGTCTCTTTTTTATGTAATGAAAAGGGTAATATTAATAAAGTATGCTGTATTGAGATGAGACTTGGTGAGCCTGATGAGACAGGGCGACGCCGTCCTATTCCTGTTGATAATTCGGAGTTTGAAATCATTGCTGATACTGTTATTTCAGCGATTGGCTATATGCCTGAAGAAGAAATACTGAATAAAAACAATATACTTGTTAGTGAAAAAGGGAGGGTAAAGGTTGATGGGACTGGTGCTACTAATATAAAAGGTGTCTTTGCATGTGGTGATGTGGTCAGCGGACCTTCCAACTTAATCAATGCAATTGCTTCAGGTAAAAAAGTGGCAAATGCAGTCCACTGTTATCTTCGCAAACAGCCTTTTGAAACTGATGAAATATTTCCTCCCATGGGAAAGCTTAATGAGCGTATTGTCAGTCTCATTCCTAAAGAAAACAGGGTAAAGATGCCTTTGCTTCCGATGGAAGAGCGGAGGAATACTTTTGCTGAGGTAGAATTAGGTTATACCTATGAACAGGCTGTTAAAGAAGCTGGAAGATGTTTGAAGTGTGGCACAAGTGAGCTTAGCAAGTACTTGCGGAGTTTGCAGTATTCTGCACAGAAGTAACCCATAGTTAACCTACTTAATTCATAAATTTATGATTAACTGGAAGATGCAGTATTCTCGAGGTAAATTCTTTCTTCGAAAGAATTTAAATCCGCTCAAATACTGCATATTCCAAAAATTTTATGAATAATATGGGCTAAAAGTTATCTACATTATCCTTTCCCCTATAAAAAGTATTTACATTTTCGTTTCCCCTCTAAAAAGCACTTACATTTTCATTCCCCCTCTAAAAAGAGGGGTGAAGGGGTGTGTAAAATATCTCTTAAAGATAACTCAAATCAGTTATAATATAAAATACATAATGTTGAATATTTTAGTGAGGTAAGGGATGATAGTCACAAAGAAGCGGGATTTCAACAAACTCATGGAAAACATTAAGAATCACAAAAAAGTCTTTCTTTTAGGATGTTCAGAATGTGCTGCACTGTGTGGGACAGGTGGAGAGCCAGAACTAAAAGAAATGAAAGAAACCCTCGAAGCAGTAGGAAAAGAAGTTACAGGTTTGATCGCTGTAAAATCAGGCTGTCAGGTACTTGGAACAAAACTTGAACTGAAACCTTTTAAAGATGTTATAAGAAATTCGGACTGTATAATAGTAATGTCTTGCGGGGCAGGCACGCAGACAGCAGCAGAATTATTTGAGGATAAATCTGTTTATCCTGCAAATGATACTATGTTTCTTGGAAATATGACAAGGTTTCAAGTATTTGATGAAAGGTGCTCTTTGTGTGGCGAATGTATTTTGGACATGACAGGCGGTATCTGCCCTGTTACAAGATGTGCAAAGGGATTACTTAATGGTCCCTGTGGAGGGTCTCAAGGGGGAAAGTGTGAGATTTCACCTGATATGCCATGTGCCTGGCAGCTTATTATCGAGAGACTCTCTAAAACAGGAGATATTCACAGACTTGAAGAGATCATTCCACCAAAAAACTGGGACCAAACCCCAACAGGTAAGCAGGATAAAAAAAGAGGTAAATAATTATGAAGTCAGGAAGCAATCTTGAGAAAGTACTTGAAGGAGGATATTTTGCTGTAACAGCAGAGGTAGGACCTCCCAAAGGAGCATTATCATCTGTTATTAAGAGAAAAGGTGAACTTCTCAAATTTTACTGTGATGCTATGAATGTAACTGATAATCAGACAGCCATAGTCCGGATGTCGAGCTGGAGCGGATGCATTCTTCTGAAAGAAATGGGTATTGACCCTGTTATGCAGATGGTTGTTCGGGATAGGAATAGGATCGCTATCCAGAGTGATATCCTTGGTGCAGTTGCACTGGGAATCAGGAATATTCTGTGTCTATCAGGCGACCATCAAAAATTTGGAAATCATCCAACAGCCAAAGGTGTCTATGACATTGATTCTATTCAACTCATTCAGACCCTCAAGACTATGAGAGATGAAAGAAAGTTCATGTGTGGAGAGGATTTATCAGGTGAAGTTCCTATATATATTGGAGCTGTTGAAAATCCCTTTGCTGACCCTTTTGAATATAGAGTCCACAGACTTGCTAAAAAGGTTAAGGCTGGTGCAGACTTTATCCAGACACAGGCAGTCTTTGATGTCAAAAAGTTTTCAAGATGGATGGAGATGGTGAGGAATCAGGGAATTGATAAACAGGTCCATATACTTGCTGGCGTAATACCGATAAAGTCTGTAGGTATGGCACGTTATATGAGAGATAATGTCTCTGGCATAAGTGTACCTGATGATATAGTTATCAGGATGGAAGAAGCAAAAGATGCCAAAGAAGAGGGAGTTAAAATAGCTACTGAGATTATAGACCAGATAAAAGAGATAGAAGGAATACATGGCATTCATATTATGGCTGTAGCATGGGAGGACATAGTGCCTGTAATAGTGGAAAGAGCTGGTTTATTACCGAGACCGATATTGTAACTTTAGGTATCATAGAGAATGAAAGTCTTCATTAACTTTTATCCTGAGCTTGATTCAGGGTATAAAGGATGCTGAATTAAATTCAGCATGACAGTATCCGGGAGGGTAAGATGGGTACAAAGATATTGGTTGTTGATGATGACCCTGATGTTCTTGAGGCTATAGGCATTGCCCTTGAAGCAAATGGATATGAAGTAGTAACTGCACGTGATGGAGCAGAAGGGCTTGAAAAATTAAAAGAAGAAAAACCTGATATGATGATTCTTGATCTTCTTATGCCAAAGATGGACGGATTTGAAGTGTGTAAGGAATTAAAAGACCCTCGTCGTGCTAAGTATGCCAACATACCTATCATTATTCTGAGTAGTGTAAGGGAAGAAGCGAGCCGTCGCAGGTATGAGCTTGAGACAGGATTACAACTCGATGTAGATGATTATGTAGAAAAGCCTATAGAGCATAGTATTTTATTAGAACGGGTAAAGAAAATCCTGAGAAAGGTAGGAAAGGCATAGTTACGGAGGGAATTATGGATAAGAAGAAGATATTAATAGTTGAAGATGATATTGATTTTGCAGAAGCTACCAAGCTCATACTTGAAAACAGATCATATAGTGTATTTGTTGCCTATGATGGTATAGAAGGATTAAAAAAGGCACAAACATTAAACCCGGATTTAATAATCTTGGATGTTATGATGCCTGAAATGGATGGTTATGAGGTATGTGCAAAGCTTAAAGCTGACCCCAAATATAGACATATTCCTATTCTTCTCTTGACTGCTGTTGGAGAAGCTATTCCAGAGACAAAATATACACTTGAAATGGGGATGAAGACTGAGGCTGATGACTATATATCAAAGCCAGTAGAACCTGTGGAATTAGTAGAGAGAGTAGAAAACCTATTTAAGATTTCTGAGAGAAAGATATAGAATTTCGCTAATCAAAGATTTGATATAAAGGGCTAACAGATATGCCTCGCAAAGTAATGAAAGAGGTATTAACAGCAGTAACTAATAGCCTAGCTGATGGGTTATTGGTTACAGATGAAGACGGATACATTATTCTTTATAACCAAAAAGCTGAAACTCTACTGGGATTTAATGGAAGAATAGCTTTAGGTGAACCTGTTAAGGATCATATTAAAAACGAAATACTTGTTAATCTGATTAATAAAATATTGACTTTTAACCTGCCTTTTCATACAGAAGAGATATGCCTCATAGACACAGGAGACTCCAGACTCAGGGTCCATGTGTGTCCTGTTAGAGATGAACATGGAATACTTATTGGTTCAGTAACACTACTTCATGATGTAGCGCAATTCAGCGCAATAGACAAGATAAAGTCAAACTTCTTAGCTATGGTTTCACATCAACTGAAATCTCCGCTTGGTTCTACATTACTCCAGACATCTATCCTTCTTGATGGTATGGTAGGTGAACTGAATGAAAAACAGAAGGACTTAATTCAAAAGATCAAAGCAAAGACAAAAGGAATGGTAGAACTTGTTAATGATATCCTTGATGTCTGTTTCATTGAGGAGAAAGGATATATTACACAGATAGAGTCTCTGAGTCTCCCGGAGACCTTACAAAAGGCTATTGAGATGATGCAGCCACAGGCACAGGATAAAAACGTTACCTTAAAGGTAAATGTAGAAAAAGAGATTCCTCGCATTAATGGAAATAAAAGCAGTATGGAGGCAATGTTTATCAATCTTATCAGTAATGCAGTTAAATATACACCCTCAGAAGGTGAAGTGAATATTGAACTCAGCAGGAATGGACAATATCTCCAGTTAAAGGTTTCTGATACAGGGATTGGGATTGAAGAAAAAGACATACCCCATATATTTGATAAATTTTATAGAGAGAGATCTGAGAGGACAAAAAATATCAGCGGTACTGGTCTTGGTCTTTCCATTGTAAAAGGGGTTGTTGATGCCCATCATGGATCTATTTCTGTTGAGAGTAAGGTAGGGAAGGGCACGACTTTTACAGTATTAATACCTTTAAATTAGAAGGTAAAAAAAGAGAGTTACAGGATTGAATACAATGGCAACACGATTTGTTCCTCCATGTCAGGCAGCATGTCCAATTCATACAGATGTGAGAGAATATGTTCTTTCAATTGCAAAAGGTGATATTGAGACTGCAGTAAGGATAAACCGTCAGGTAAATCCTTTTCCATCTGTTTGCGGAAGGATATGTACACACCCATGTGAAACAGCTTGCAGACGTGCTCAGGTTGATGAGGCAATTTCGATCGCATCATTAAAACGATTTGCATTCGATAATGCAGAGGAATTAAATCTACCTGTGAGTCCTGAAGTTAAATATGATGAAAAAATCGCTGTCATAGGAGGTGGACCAGCGGGTCTAACTGCTTCTTATGATCTCGCATTGCTTGGTTATAGGGTGACCATTTTCGAGGCACAGGCTGAGCTCGGAGGTATGTTGATTGAAGGCATCCCTGAATATAGATTACCTAAGAATGTTGTGAGGAAGGAGATTGAGCAAATTTTATCTCTTGGAATAGAGGTAAGAACTGGTCTGTTTCTTGGAAGGGATTTTATGCTTGAAGAGCTTTTAAAAGAATATCAGGCAGTTTTTGTTTCTATTGGAAGTCAGAAAAGCATTATACCAAGATGTGAAGGAGTAGAATTACAAGGTGTTATGACTGCAGTTGAGTTCCTGAAGCAGGTAAGTAAAGGTTTAAGACCACCTATTGGTGAATGTGTCGTGGTCGTTGGCGGAGGTCATACTGCAGTGGATGCAGCCCGAACCTCTCTGCGGCTCGGTGCCAAAGATGTTACCATTGTTTATCGCAGAACAATAGATGAAATGCCTGCAGGAAGAACCGAAATAGAAGAGGCTGAAAAGGAAGGGATAAAAATCAAATATCTTACTTCCCCTGTTAAATTTATATGTAATAATGCAGGAAGTCTTGAAAAAATATGTTGTATAAAGATGAAACTCGGTGATTTAGATGAATCAGGAAGGCGTAGACCTGCCCCTGTTGAGAATTCTGAATTTGATATCAGGGCTGATACGGTTATACTTGCGATAGGTTATGTTCCTGATGGTGATGTATTAAAAAACACAGGTATTTCCTTAAACAAAAACAATACTATTGTAGTCTTAGATGACTCAGGTATGACAAATATAAAAGGTGTTTTTGCTGGCGGAGATGTTGTGAGTGGGCCATCAAGTGTTGTTAAAGCTATAGCGTCAGGGAGGAGAGTAGCTTATGCAATTCATTGTTATTTACGTAAATTTCAAACAAAAGAAGTAGAAGGATTACCTGTACTTGGACCTTTAAATGAAGGTGTTATAAGTCTCATCAATAAATCAAGGAGACAGGTAATGCCCACTGTACCTGTTAGTGAAAGAATCCATAACTTTAATGAAGTTGAATTAGGCTTTACAAAAGAACAGGCAATTGCAGAAGCACAGCGCTGTCTTAATTGTGGGGCTGGAGCTTTTGTCTCAGAAGAATGTGCATCCTGTCTGAATTGTGTGAGAATATGCCCTTATGGAATACCCGCACCAAGAGGAGACAAGGTTGAGATAGATATAAGTCAGTGTCAGGCATGTGGAATTTGTGCATCTGAGTGTCCTGCTTCAGCGATAACCTTGAATTTTGAAAACAGAAAAGATGACATTGATGTGATACAAAGCATTATGGAGAGAGCAAAGCAGGGAAAAAATGAATTTTCTATCATTGCATTTTATTGCAGATATAAAATCCCTTCAGGTTTAGAAAGTAGCAATGGCATATACTGGATTGGTAAATTTTGTACAGGGAGGCTTGATGTTTTTCATTTAATCTATCCTTTTGAGTTAGGAGCTGATGGAGTGGCAGTGCATATGTGTAAAGATGGAGAGTGCCATTTCAGAGAAGGAAATAAATGGATTCTTAAGCATATAGAGAAAGCCCAGAAAGTTCTTGAAGTGACAGGAATTGGTTCCAATCGTCTGAAATTAGTCTTCGAAGAAGACATTTCTGAGATCAAAAAGAGGTTTGAAGATGTTTATAAAAACCCTATAAAGAAAGGATAAAAGATGATTGTTGCTGAGATAAAACCTTTTGAAGAAATTAGAGGGATGTTAGAAAACTACAGAAGAATATTAATACTTGGTTGTGGAACATGTACTACTGTTTGCTTTAGCGGAGGAAAGAAGCAGGTTGAATTTCTTGCGTCAGCCCTCAGAATAGCAAAGGGGAAAGAAGGAAAAGAGGTTCAGATAGGTGAGCATACAATATTGCGTCAATGTGACCCGGAATTTATTGATAGCATAAAAAAGGATTTGGAAAGATACGATGTAATTCTTTCTATGGCATGTGGTGCAGGTGTCCAGGCTTTAGTAGAAAGACTTGGGGAAATTCCTGTTTTACCTGCACTGAATACAGTATTTATAGGGATAGCAGAAGATAAAGGGGTCTGGAGTGAAAGGTGTCTTGCCTGTGGAGAATGTATACTTTGGAAGACCGGGGGAATATGCCCTGTTACACGTTGTGCGAAAAGTCTTACAAGTGGTCCGTGTGGAGGTTCTCAGAGAGGTCTTTGTGAGGTCTCAAAAAATACTCCATGTGTATGGCAGTTGATTTATGTCCGATTGAGTAAACTCAATCAACTACATCTTTTGAAAGAGTTGTCAAATCCAAAGACAAAACCTGTTCATCCACGTAAAGTGATTCGAGAAGATTTAATTCTTAAAAAAGAACCATCTAACCCACTTAATTCATAAATTTATGAGTAATTGGCAGATACAGTATTCTCGCTCATTCTCAGCTCGATTAAGATCGAGCCTCCGAGGTAAATTCTTTCTTAGAAAGAATTTAAATCCGCTCAAATACTGCATCTGACAAGAATTTTATGAATAATATAGGCTAAGGGAGCATAAAGAGATGGACTTCAGAGAGGCATTAAACTCAAAGAAATTTTTGGTTACCACAGAGATTGGACCTGTGAAAGGCACTGATGTTAAAGAGATGATGGAAGATGCAGAACTTATTAAAGATAAGGTTGATGCTATAAATGTTACTGACCTTCAAAGTTCTGTAATGAGATTGGGCTCTATGGCAGTTTGTCATCTTCTTAAAGATATGGGAATCGACCCTATTCTCCAGATGACATGCCGCGATAGAAATAGGCTTGCATTACAATCAGACCTTTTAAGTGCATGGGTTTTGGGTATCAGGAATGTGCTTGCACTTACCGGAGACCATCCTGCACTTGGGGACCATCCTCAGGCAATGCCTGTTTTTGATCTTGATTCAGTGAGTTTATTAAAAGTTATAGGAAGACTTAATGAAGGCTATGATATGGCAGGAAATCAGCTAAAAGGAGCTACAGACTTTCTTTCTGGTGCAGTAGTAAATCCAGGAGCTGACACAGAAGCTGCCTTTGAGATGCAGATTATTAAGATGGAAAAAAAGATAGAGGCAGGTGCAAAATTTTTTCAGACTCAGGGCATATATGATTTAGACCTATTTGAAAAGTTTATGAAACGAGTAGAAGGATATAAAGTCCCTGTACTTGGAGGTATTATATTACTAAAGTCAGCAGGTATGGCGAGGTTTATGAACAAAAACGTCGCTGGTGTGTTTGTTCCTGAACCTCTTATTAAGGAAATGGAAGAGGCAAAGGATAAGGTAAAGACAAGTGTTAGTATAGCAGCAAGGCTTATAAAGGGGATGAAGGATTTATGTCAGGGCGTCCATATTATGGCTATCGGATGGGAAAAAAAGATTCCTCTGGTTCTTGAAGAAGCAGGATTATAAATAAAATCTTCTTTAAAACTTTTCTATGTATAAAGTTTCTATCATCGGTGCCGGGGTAGTCGGCACAGCCACTGGTTATCTACTCAAAAAAAATGGATATAGTATTGTTGGAATTGGAAGTAGGACAATAGAGTCTGCTAAAAAAGCAAAAAAATTTATAGGTGAAGGAGAGCCATCCACTGACCTTTGTTCTATTTCTAAAAAGGCTGATATTATATTTATTACTACTCCTGATGATTTAATTGAAAAAGTCTGTAATAGATTAGCTGAAGAAAAATGTATTAATGAGGGAGCTGTGGTATTCCATATGAGTGGTGCACTTTCATCAGATGTCCTGAAATCCGTGAAAGATATAGGTGCAAATGTAGCGTCTCTTCATCCACTTCAAAGCCTTGCAAGTGTAAAACAAGCAGTGAAGAACCTGCCAGGTTCTTTTTTCTGTATAGAAGGAGATGATAAAGCTCTTTCAATAGCAAGAGAAATTGTAAATGCACTAAGGGGGAAAATAATAACATTAAAGCCTTATAAAAAGCCACTTTACCATGGTGGAGCATCTGTTGCCTCCAATTTTCTTGTAGCTACAATAGGATTTGGGATAGAACTTCTTGAAAAAGCAGGGATTGAGAAGGATGTCGCACTTGAGGCACTTCTTCCACTGATAAAAGGTACAATTATGAATATTGAAAAACTTAGGATACCATCGGCACTTACAGGACCTATTTCAAGAGGAGATTTAAGTATTGTAGATACGCATCTCAGGTCAATTTTAAAAGAGATGCCCAGAAGATTGAAGCTTTATATCGAACTGGCTAGATATACAGTTGAGATAGCACATGATAAAGGCACGATAAGAGAAAATGTAGTTGAAAAGTTTAACTCATTGTTTGATAAATATTAGATTTAAAAAATTATGCTATACTTTAAACCTTAAACTGTATAACTCACTTTCTGGTTAAATATTTCTTTTGAAAGGAAAAAACATATAAATGAAGGTTCTTGTAGTTGACAGTGGAGGAAGGGGACATGCGATAGCATGGCAGTTCAAGAATGACCCTAATGTAAAAGAGGTAATCTGTGCCCCAGGAAATGCAGGTATTGCACTTGAAATCAGATGTGAAAATGCGAGAACAAATGAAGAGATTCTTAATCTTGCAAAGAGAGAAAAGGTTGACCTTGTCTTTATCGGTCCTGAGAGGCAGCTTTCAGAAGGAATAGTTGACCTTTTTTTAGAAGAGGATATCCCTATTGTTGGTCCAACAAAAAGGGCGAGCATTCTTGAAGGAAGTAAGGCATATACAAAATTATTATGTAGAGAGATAGGTATTCCTGTTGCAGAGTTCGAGGTATTTGTTGACCCTGAGCAAGCTAAGGATTATGTCAAAGGCAAAGATTATCCTGTGGTTGTGAAGGCTGACGGTTTAGCACAGGGTAAAGGGTCTATAGTCTGTTCAAACGAGGAAGAGGCATTCTATGCGATTGAACGTTTAATGGTAGAAAAGATTTTTGGAGAAGCAGGAGAGAAGGTCGTAATAGAGAAGAGGCTTTATGGAACAGAAATATCCTATTTTGTTTTTACTGATGGTAAAACCATTGTTCCAATGCCTGTGGCTCAGGATTATAAGAGGGCATACGACAATGATGAGGGACCAAATACAGGAGGTATGGGGGCTTACTCTCCACACCGTCTTGAAGGAGAAAAACTTACACGTCTTGTATGTGAGAAAGTAGCTATTCCTTTAATCCACGGTTTCTCAGAAAAAGAAGGAATTCTTTACAAAGGAATACTTTACCTTGGTCTGATGCTGGTTGAAGATATACCTTATCTCCTTGAGGCAAATGTACGTCTTGGTGATCCAGAGGCAGAGGTTATACTTCCGAGATTAAAGACACCTCTCACTGATATAAGTTTTCAGATTATTAATGGTGTGCTGAGTGATAAAAAGGTTGAATGGAGTTCAGATTATTTCTGTGATGTTGTTGCTGCTCAGGGAAAAACAAGACAGATAAAGAATGGTAAAAGCAAAGGCTGGTACCCGGGTTATCCAGGTCGATATGGAAAAGGATATCCTATTTCAGGTATTGAAAAAGCACAAGGTCCTGAATGTAAGATATTTTTTGCAGGTGTCAGCAATTCTGAAGAAAAGGGACTCGTTACTGATGGGGGTAGGGTTCTACATGTTGTTGGCAGAGGTAAAACTCTATCTGAAGCAAGAGACTCAGCATATAAAGGGATTAGCCATATTAATTATGAAGGCATCCGTTACAGAAAAGATATAGGGAAAGAGTGAGAAGAATGGAATCTTTTAAAGATAATAATATTACCACTGCACCTCTTGCTTACCGAATGTGCCCCAAAACTCTTGATGAATATGTAGGACAGAGACATATCCTTGGAGATGGTAAACTCTTACGCAGGGCTATTGAGGCAGATAGAATAACATCATTAATCTTGTATGGTCCGCCTGGCACAGGCAAAACAGCACTTGCAAGGATAATTGCTGATATGACAAAGGCACATTTTGAATGGCTTAATGCAGCTACCATTGGTCTTGATGAACTCAGGAAGGTAATACAAAAGGCGAGAGCAAGGAAGAAGCAGGGAGAAAGAACCATAGTCTTCCTTGATGAGATTCACAGATTTAATAAGCTTCAGCAGGATGCATTACTTCCCGATGTTGAAGAAGGAAATATTGTTTTAATAGCTGCTACAGTTGAGAACCCATTCTTCTATGTGAATTCAACGCTACTTTCAAGAAGTCATGTTTTCCAGCTTAAACCACTTAAAAAGGAAGAGCTTTTAGAAATTATGAATATGGCGCTGAGCAATAAAGAAAGAGGTTTTGGTAACCTTAAAATAACAGTGGATGAGGATGCCTTGAATCATATCGCAGAGATGTCTGATGGTGATGCAAGGAAGGCATTATCAGCGTTAGAGATAGCTGTTCTGACAACAAAGCCAGATAATAATGGACAGATCAGGATAAATCTGGAAATTGCTGAGGAATCAATTCAGAAAAAGCATGTAGTATATGACAAAAAAGGTGATCAACATTATGATACGATATCTGCTTTTATTAAGAGTATGCGTGGTTCAGACCCGGATGCAGCCATATATTATCTTGCAAAGATGATTTATGCTGGCGAAGACCCCAGATTTATAGCAAGACGCATCGTTATATGTGCTTCAGAAGATGTTGGAAATGCCGACCCGATGGCTCTGGTAATTGCTATTTCTGCATTGAGGGCTGTAGAGTTTATAGGGATGCCAGAGGCGAGGATACCACTTGCCCAGGCGACAATTTATGTTGCAAATGCTCCCAAAAGTAATGCCTGTTATAAAGCTATAGAATCTGCATTAAATGATGTTGCTACTGAGGAGACTATAGAGGTGCCTGACCATTTAAAAGATAGTCATTATCAAGGAGCTAAGAAACTTGGACATGGTATTGGCTACAAGTATCCTCATGATTATGGTGGTTATGTCAAACAGGATTATCTGCCAAAGAAAAAAAAGTATTACAAGCCATAAAATTTCCTCTGGAATTTACAAGTAGCAAAGCAGAGTTAATGACTTTTTAAGTTTATTTCTGTTAAAATTATATAATTTTTCTTTGAAAGATTTAAATTTTATAAAAGGAGTAATGAATATTGGCTGAAGAGAAAAAGACATTTATAGATAAGATCTGGAATATCTTTGCATCTGTAAAATTTGCTATTGTCATATTTTCCTTGATATCCCTAACTGCAATTGTCGGAACTGTCCTTGAACAGAGGGCTGAACCTGAAAGAAACATCAATATACTTACAAGGCTTTTTGGAGAGTCCATTGCACCATCTCTCTACAATATCTTAGAAAAACTTGGTTTCATGGATATGTACCATTCATGGTGGTTCATAACACTTTTAATACTTTTCTCAGTAAACATCATCATCTGTTCTTTAGACCGTCTGCCAAGGATATTAAAACTCATAAGAGAACCCATGAAGCCAATGGCAACAGAGCATTTTGAAACAGCCCCTATAAGAAGGGAAATTCTATTAAAGGGCAAGCCTGATAAATTAAAAGAAGTTGTTAAAAGCTCAATTAAGGGGGTCGGATTTAATTTTTCAGAATCAAAAGAAGATAAAGGTTATCAATTTTATGCCCAGAGAGGAAATTATACAAGATTAGGGGTATACTTAACACATCTGAGTATTATATTTATACTTATAGGTGCCCTTATCGGTATTGCATTTGGTTACAAAGCATACCTTAATTTACCAGAGGGCAGGATCGCAGTGGCAGTTAGATATTCTTCACCGTCTAGACAAATAGATGAAACGAATATAGAAAGGATACTTAATGCACTTGAGGCATCCTGGGGTAATATTTCAAAGGCTTCAGAGCTATTGAATATGAAAGAGGGGTCTCTTAAAGAAATATTGAGGAAAAGCGGGATTCAGCCACTCGGTTTCGGTATTCGCTGTGATGACTTTGATGTAGAATTTTATGAGAATTCTAACACCCCAAAAGAGTTTAAAAGCTGGCTTACTATTATAGAGGATGGTAAGGAGGTTGTAAAAAAATCAATTGAAGTAAATGACCCTTTAAAATATAAAGGAATAACTTTTTATCAGGCAAGTTATGGAATGATTCCGAATGCACCCGGATGGTTTATCATGAGGGTAACTTCAAAATCAGGCACATCAGAAATCAAGAGATTAAGTTTTGGTGAAAGCTTTACCATCCCTGATTCTAATATGGAAGGTATTATAAGGGACTTCAGCCCCGCACTTGCATTTGATAAGGAGGGAAAACCATTCACATTCGCTGAGATGATGAACAACCCTGCTGTATTTATAGAATTTAAAGAAGGTGGAAAAGACAAGTACTCAGGCTGGATTTATAAGAGATACCCAATGACAGGGAATTTACCCGATGGTCATGTAGTTGAATTTTTAGACCTCTGGGGTTCCCAATATACAGGTCTGCAGGTGAGGAAAGACCCGGGTGTATGGATTATATATCTTGCGAGTGTATCAATGACTGTCGGACTTTTCATAGCTTTCTTTATGAGCCATAGAAGACTATGGGTTAGGGTTGTTGAAGAAAAGGGGAACACAAAGGTGCTTATAGCAGCAGTATCTAATAAAAACAGATCTGCTTTTGAGAGAAAGTTAGAAAAGTTGGTTTCATTAATTAGAGAAAAACATGGAGGAGGTAAATAAGTGGACAGCTCTGTCTTTTTCGGGCTTTCAACCATGGCATATATTATAGCCATGATGATTTATATAACCTATCTTGCATTCAGAAACAAGACTATTGGTGTAGTGGCAACGACCATAACCGTAGTCGGTTTTGTCTCTCAGACAATGGCTATACTTATGAGATGGAAGGAGTTCTATGATATAAGTGGAATGGGTATCTTGAGATCTGCACCTTTAACAAACCTTTATGAGTCTATAATATTTTTTGTATGGTGTCTTATACTGGGATATCTCATAATAGAGTTCAAATATAAGAATCGTTCCTTCGGTGCTTTTGTTACGCCTGTAGCAGGTCTTGCTTTAGCATTTATTGACATAACAGGCATGTCAAAAGAGATACACCCTTTGATCCCAGCACTCCAGAGTAACTGGCTCCTTGCACATGTCACAATGAGTTTTATAGCATATGCCGCATTCGCAATCTCTTTCAGCACAGGACTTATGTACCTTATTATAAATACTGAAAAAAAGAATCAACCTGCATATATATTCTGGACATTCACTCTTGGAATCTTCATAGTCTTACTTATCTCAATGGGTATAGATTTTATGACATTCAAGGTGGCTGTTAGACCAGAAGAATTTATAAAAAATTATATGTTTAAGGCATCATTTTTGAGTAAATCTGGTACAGTTAAGCTAATAAGTTGGGTAGCAACAGCAGTAATAATATTTATTGTATGGAACTTTGGCAATATCCTCAAAACTGTAATAGAAAAATTCAATATCTCTTCACAGATACTTGATGAAATTACTTATAAAAGTATTGCCATAGGATTTCCAATATTTACATTGGGAGGACTGATTTTTGGTGCTATCTGGGCTGACCAGGCATGGGGCACATATTGGAGCTGGGACCCAAAAGAGACATGGTCCTTAATCACATGGTTTATCTATGCCTTTTACCTTCATGGAAGGATGATCAGGGGATGGAGAGGAAAACGCGTAGCAATAGTCGCTGTGTTAGGATTTTTAGCGGTAATAATCACATATCTTGGTGTAAATTTGCTCCTCTCAGGTCTCCATTCATATGGTGAACTAAAATAAAGGTTTTTTGGGGAATTGAGCATTCTTGACATACTTTGAGAGTCATTCTTATAATTTTTATTTCTAAATGAAGATAATTATTTCAGAAATCCCTGATGAGGGATTAATTATAACATTTGTGGAGACTATTGATTATGATGTTTCTTCTCTTCCTGCAAAGGCACAGATGAAGATAAACAGGACAGACAGAGAAGTCCTTATAAGTGGTGAGATTGAGGCTGATGTTGAGCTTAAGTGTAGCAGGTGTCTGAAGGATTTTAGAATCATGTTGGCTATTCCTGTTGATGTTGTTTATAACCCCATTGATGAATTAAAGAGTGAAGAAAAATATGAATTAAAGCAGGATGAACTGGACATGGGTTTTTATTCTGGAGATGAGATTGACTTATCAGAGCTTATAAAGGAGCAGATAATACTTAATATCCCTATGAAACCTTTGTGTGATGAATTATGTAAAGGGATCTGCCTGCATTGCGGAGCGGATCTGAATTCTGATAAATGCAGTTGTAGTAAAAAAGAGATAGATCCAAGACTTGAGATTCTGAAAAAATTTCATAATAATAGACGATAGAAAGGAGTTAGAATTGGCGAATCCGAAACACAGACATACAAGGTCAAGAAGAGATAAACGCAGGGCTCACTGGAAAGGTCAGTTACCTAACTTGAGCATATGTCCAGATTGTAATGAATTAAAACTTTCCCACAGGGTATGCCTTAATTGTGGTTCATATAATGGTAGAAAAGTTCTTGAAGTGGTTGAAAAAGAATAATGAGAATTGCCCTTGATGCGATGGGGGGAGATTATGCCCCTGCTGTAACTATTGAAGGAGCCATCGAAACCATCAATGATGTTGAAGGAATAGATATAATCCTTGTTGGTGATGAATCTTCAATTCAAAGAGAGCTCGACGGGAAAAAATACCCTCCTAATCGAATAATAATAAAACATGCCTCTCAGGTAGTAGGCATGGATGAATCTCCATCTGTAGCTATAAGGAAGAAAAAAGACTCATCGATAAACAGGGCTGTAGAACTTGTAAAGAATGGTGAGGCTGATGCCATAGTGAGTGCAGGACATTCTGGTGTTGTGATGGCAACAGCTCTATTACAGCTTGGAACATCCAGGGGTGTTGATAGACCAGCAATAGCAGCAATTATGCCTTCTTTAAAAGCACCTTTTGTGCTTATTGATGCTGGTATTAATCTACACTGTAAACCTGAAAACCTTCTTCAGTTCGCACTCATGGGAAGTGCTTATTGCAAAGCAATCTTTGGAAGACAGGAACCCAGGATATCTCTTCTCAGTATCGGGGAAGAAGACACAAAAGGAAATGAACTGATAAAAGAGTCTTTCAAACTTATCAAAAAGATGGAGATAAATTTTTCTGGCAATATTGACGGTAAAGATATCTTTACAGGTATAGCAGATGTTATTGTCTGTGATGGATTTACAGGGAACGTTGTCTTAAAAACGAGTGAAGGTCTTGCAGATGCTATAGTAAAAATCCTTAAGAGAGAAATAGCAGAACAATCAGTTGGAAGGATTGGATACCTTCTGATGAAAAAAGCGTTGATTGGTTTTAAAAAGAAGACAGATTATGATGAATATGGAGGTGCCCCTCTTCTTGGAATAAATGGCACTTGTATTATAAGCCATGGAAGGTCTACAGCAAAGGCTATAAAGAACGCCCTTAAAGTTGCTGCAGACTTCTCAGCAAAAAAAGTCCATGAGATTATAGCATCTGACATAGAAAGATATATGGTGAGTAATATTGATAAGAAGTAGGATTATTTCAACTGGTTCCTATCTTCCAGAGAAGGTTCTAACAAATTATGACCTTGAGAAGATGGTTGATACCACAAACGAATGGATTATTGAAAGGACAGGGATAAAAGAGCGGAGAATCGCAGATGAAAATCAGGCTGCCTCAGACCTTGCTTACGAAGCATCGAAACTTGCTCTCAAGAGGGCCTCTATGAGAGGTGAAGATATTGAACTTATTATTGCAGCAACAGTAACAGGTGATATGCCTTTTCCTTCAACTGCCTGTATTCTCCAACATAAGCTTGGAGCGAAAAATGCGGCAGCCTTTGATATTAATGCTGCCTGTTCAGGGTTTCTCTATGGATTATATATAGCAGATGGTTTTATCAAATCTGGGATGCATAGAAAGGTTCTTGTAGTAGGCTCAGAGGTCCTTTCAAAAATAACAGACTGGAAGGACAGAACTACATGTGTCCTGTTTGGAGATGGTGCCGGAGCAGTAATTGTTGAGCCAACAGTAGAGGAAAGAGGTATTATTTCTATAAACATTAATTCAGATGGTAGTTTATGGGAACTCTTACATATTCCAGGAGGTGGTTCAAAATATCCTGCATCAAAAGAGACAGTTGACAAAAGATTGCACTATATCAAGATGAAAGGTAATGAGACATTTAAATTTGCAGTAAGAACATTAGAAGATCTTGTTGTAAAAATACTTGAAGATAATAAATTAGACTCATCTCAGATTTCTTTACTTATTCCACACCAAGCAAATCTGAGAATAATACAGGCTACGGCAGAGAGGATAGGACTACCTATGGATAGGGTTTTGGTAAATCTTGATAAGTATGGAAATACTTCTGCAGCATCTATTCCAATAGCTCTTGATGAGGCTGTTATGAGTGGAAGGATAAAAGACGGAGATTATATCCTGCTTGAGGCATTTGGAGGTGGTCTCACATGGGCATCTGCTTTAATAAGGTGGTAACCTCTTTTATTTTTCTTGCTCTACTTTTTTGTCAATAAACGGTTTGATCAAATCTATTGGGACAGGAAATACAATCGTTGAATTCTTTTCAGTAGCAATCTCTGTGAGGGTCTGGAGAAACCTGAGCTGTAAAGCAGAGGGAGCAGTTGCAATTATAGTGGCTGCATCTGCAAGTTTCTGTGATGCCTGGAATTCTCCTTCAGCATGTATAATCTTTGCCCTTCTTTCACGTTCAGCCTCTGCCTGTTTTGCGATCGCCCTCAGCATCTCAGATGGAAGGTCAACATTTCTAACTTCAACTGCAGTGACCTTCACTCCCCATGGCTCTGTCTGAAAATCAATCACCTTCTGAAGTTCTGCATTTACTTCCTCTCTTCTTGTAAGAAGGTCATCAAGCTGGCTCTGTCCAAGAATACTTCTTAGTGTCGTTTGTGCAATCATTGATGTTGCATAAAGAAAGTCCTCAACTTCTGTTACAGCCTTTATAGGGTCAATAACCCTAAAATATACTACTGCATTTACTTTGACAGAGATATTATCTTTTGTTATGACATCCTGGGCAGGAACATCCATTGTTACAATTCTGAGACTTACTTTAACAAGCCTGTCTATTATAGGCCAGATTATAACAAGCCCAGGACCCTTAACAGGGATTACTCTCCCAAGTCTAAATACTACACCTCTTTCATATTCTCTCAATATCTTTATCGCACTTGAGAGGAAATAAACGATTAAGAAAATCACAAGAACCAAACTTAGAAAAGATGGTGCTAACGGCATTCCTACCTCCTTTTAAATTATCAATTATAATTGCTCATTGTTTATTGATTCTTTTTACTTTTACTTTTAATCCTGATACTGATTCGACTTTTACCTTTTCATCTTTTGAAATTGGTTCATCTGAATATGCTGACCAGCGCTCACCATGTAATAATACCATACCTCCATCTTTTGTTATGTCAGTTCCTGCAATTCCTTCTTCTCCTATCAGCCCTTCTGGTCCTGTTACAGGTTTTCTTTTATAAGCCTTAAAAGCAAGGCTCAATGTTAGGGTAAAGAATATAGCAGTTATAATAACTGCAGGAAGGATAATCCTTAGAGAGAGTTTCATAAAAGGTGCAGGTGATTCAAAAAGCATGAGTGAGCCTATAATCATAGAGATTATACCCCCAATCGTAAGTACTCCATGAGAAACAATCTTTACCTCAAGTATGAAGAGGATTATTGCAAGGATAATCAAAAGGAGCCCTGCATAGTTTACAGGAAGTGTCTGAAATGCATAAAAAGCAAGGATAAGACAGATGCCTCCCATTACTCCAGGGAAGATTGCCCCAGGATTTGTGAGTTCAAAAAATAGTCCGTAGAAACCAAGTAGCATAAGGATATATGCTATGTTTGGATCAGAGATAAGGCTCAGTATCCGATGCCTGAACCCCATTTCCTCTCTGATTATTTTAGCATTTGCAGTACTGAGAACCTTTTCTCCCATAACAGTTTTTACTTTTTTACCATCTATATCAGAAAGGAGTGAATTTAGGTCTTTGCTGATGAGGTCTATCACTCCTTCTTTCAATGCCTCCTCCTCTGTTGCAGAGATGCTCTTTCTGACTGCATCCTCCGCCCATTTTGCATTCCTCCCATTTCTTTCTGCAAGTGATTTTATATAGGCAGCTGCATCATTTGTAGCCTTTTCAACCATCACCTTATCCATCTTTTCTCCAATGCCTACTGGATGTGCAGCTCCTATATTTGTGCCGGGTGCCATTACCGCAACATGTGCTGCAAGTGTTATGAATACACCTGCAGATGCTGCCCTGCTACCACTTGGAGAAACATAGACAATGACAGGCACTTCACTTCCGATGATATCTTTTACAATCTTTCTCATAGATGTATCAAGTCCTCCTGGTGTATCGAGTTCAATGATGAGTGCCTCAACCTTCTTTTCGTTTGCCTTCTTAATATTTTTTTCAATATATTCAGCAGAAACAGGATTTATAACCCCATTAACTGTAATTACAATAATATCTCTCTTTGTTTCTTTGGAAAAGAAGGATGATGGATGGAATAGAAGAACAGTAAAAAGTAAAATCATAGTAAATATATGTTTGAGTTTGAAATATATGTAGGACTTCATGAAAGATTATATCCTTAGAATAAGATAAATTACAATAAATCAATATTATCCAAAATCATTACTGTCTAAAATAATCTTATTTCATAAAACAAACCTAACACACCCCTTAATCCCCTCTTAATCCTTCCCCTCTAAAAAGAGGGGTGAAGGGGTGTGTATAAATATAAAAAAGATATATAGGTTTTTCTAAAAAACTTATTTCAGACAGATATGTATGAGTAAATTTCTGAAATTCATGAAGATGCCCTTTGGCAAACCAAAGGGCATCGTTTTTTGAATCTTAAAACAGTCCTCTTACCCTTCCTGTTTTCAGATCAACATCAACACGACGATATGCAGGATCAGATGATGTTCCTGGCATAAGGCTGATATTTCCTGCTACAGGGCATATAAACCTTGCACCTCCATATGTAAGAAAGTCTCTTATGTGGAGTGTCCAGCCTTTTGGAACACCTTTAAGTGTTGGATCATGAGACAAAGAAAGGTGGGTCTTTACCATCATAGTTGCATAGTCCTTGAATTTTGGATCATTTTCAAACCTTTCTGCCTTTGCTGCTGCCTCTGGAGAATAACTAACACCATCTGCTCCATAAACCTCTTTAGCTATCAACTCAATCCTTTTACGAAGCGGTGTATCAAGGTCATAAAGAAATTTGAAGTCAACCTTTTCATTACATGCATCTAAAACCGCATCAGCAAGTTCAAGTGCACCTTCTCCTCCGTAACGCCAGTGCTCTGAAACAGCAACCCTTGCGCCAGCCGCCTCACACATCTTTCTGGTCAATTTTACCTCTTCATCTGTATCAGTATGGAAACGGTTAATACAGACAACAGGATTTATGCCTGCCTTCTTCACAGTATTTATATGATGTATTACATTCTTCATCCCGTCTTCAAGCCATTTGAGATTTTCCTCATAATATTCTTTTGGAATCGGTCTTCCCGGAACAACTGGAGGTGCTCCAGCATTTACACCATGATGCTTCAATGCCCTTATGGTAGCAGTAATAACAGAGACATTAGGAATATTACCTGAATAACGGCACTTTACATTCCAGAATTTTTCAAAACCTATATCAGCACCGAAGCCTGATTCTGTGATATGGTAGTCTGCTAATTTAAGGCACATCTTATCAGCTACAACTGATGACTGTCCAACTGCTATATTTGCAAATGGTCCTGCGTGTACAAAACAAGGTTGCCCTTCAATTGACTGTAGCATATTTGGATTTATAGCATTTCGCATCCATGCTGTCATTGCACCTGCGACTTCTAAGTCTTCTGTGGTTATAGGGTTCCCCTGTTTATCATAAGCGACTACAATACCACCCATCCTCTTTCTGAAATCTGCGAGGTCACTGAAGATTGAGAGTATAGCCATGACTTCGGAAGAAACAGCTATCCCAAACTTTGACTGCATCATAAACCCATCCATCTTACCACCTATACCGATGATTACATTTCTGAGTGCCTGTGCACAAAAATCTATAACCCAGCCCATTTCAACATTCTTGGGATCTATGTTTAGTCTTTTCAGGTTTCTTTTTGCAAGCTGTTCATCAGTATAGTTAAACTCATGTTGCATCCTTGCTGTTAAGGCAACCATCGCAAGATTATGTGCATTCATAACAGCATTTATATCACCTGTGAGACCGAGTGAAAATTCAGTCAGAGGAATGCATTGTGATAGACCTCCTCCTGCTGCTGAGCCTTTGATATTCATGGTTGGACCACCAGATGGCTGTCGTATGCAGGCTGTAACTTTTTTGCCCCTTTTTCCTATTCCCTGGAGAAGACCCATTGTAGTGGTTGATTTTCCCTCTCCTAAGGGGGTAGGAGTTATGGCTGTAACCTCAATAAACTTTCCATCGGGTTTGTCTTTTAACCTCTCAAGAACACGTGCAAAACGAACTTTTGCAATGTAATATCCATACGGAATCATCTCTTCCTTTTGGATTCCCAGCTCCTCTGCTAATTGCTGGGATGTCTTCATATGCTTCTCTGCCTCTTCGGCTATCTCCCAGTCTGCATGTTTTGTTGGATCAAGTGGCATTCCGAAACCCTCCTTTCAAGATTATTTGTTATTTGTCACTTGTCATTGGTCATTGATAAATATATCAATAGTTATAAATCCCCATTAAATCTATTGACCAGTAACTGATGATCAGTGACGTATATTTTTTAGTAACTTATCAATGCGCTCAGGAACTTATCAGTGGTGCGTCTGAGTTTCTTGCTCATCTCTATTGCAATCTTTTTCAGGATATAACAAGCAAGTTTTGTTTCTTCATCCATGAGCCTTTCAAAATCTTCCTTTGGGATAAGGAAAAGCTCAGCATCTTCAACTGCAACAGCACTTGCAACATGGTGTCTTTTTTCAAGGATAGAAAGTTCACCAAAGAAATCTCCCGGAGTTACAACTGTGAGAGTCTGTCTCCAACCATCAGCAGTAACTCTTGAGATTTCTATCTTTCCTGAATGCAGTAAAAAGAGTCCACGTGTATCATCTTTTTCTTTAAAAAGCTGTTCTCCTTTTTTCAGGGATATTTTTTTAACTATTTTAGAAAGCTTTTCAAGACCCTCACTGTCAATGTCACTAAATAAGGACTGTTGTTTTAATGCCTGAATCATCTCTTATACCTCCTCAGATTATTTGAGTGTAATGTCAAAAGTTTTTAAGTAAATTCTTTAAATATCCTTTATCTTCAATGGGGTGATTCAAATTAACCTATCTCCCTTTAAATAATGTCGTATTCTCAATACCTACTT
>JBNAVX010000026.1:0-30685 GCA_049700155.1 Thermodesulfovibrionales bacterium | reverse complement strand
GGAGTTCCATTAATAAAAGGATGTGTCATGTGCACAAATAGTTTCCATATGTGCAAGAATGATCTTTACGTAACAACAATATGCTAAAGTTAGATAGAAGACTGGTCAAAAATTTTGATTGGGTGACACTTTCGATTGCGATAGTTATAGCTCTTATCGGGATCATGACTATATACAGTGCTACACGCCCAGTTATAGAAGAAGACAGTTACAGGTTTTATATAAGACAAGCTATATGGCTTATGATCGGTTTAGCAGGTTTGTTTCTAATAGTAAGTTTTGACTATATGTGGCTTTACAGGCTCTCCATATACTTATATCTTATTGGCATTATTTCTTTAATAGCAGTTTTTTTCTTTGGAAGAACTGGCTTGGGCGCACAGAGATGGATCAATATTGGACCTATCTCTTTTCAGCCTTCTGAATTTTTCAAGCTCTCATATATCATGATGCTCTCTCGCCAATTGAGTAATATTAATGGTTCTCTGAGCACAACTTCTTTTTTCCGACTATTTTTTTTGATTGTATTTGTTCCTTTTGTTCTTCTTATAAAACAGCCCGACCTTGGGACAGCATTAATAATTATGATAATCTTCCTTTCGATAATGCTTGCTCATGGAATTCAGAGGAAGATATTAGTGCTTTTTATAATTATTGGAATAATATCACTGCCTTTTATTGGAAACATATTCTGGGAAGGACTTAAAGATTATCAGAAAAATAGGATTATTGCTTTTATGGAACCCGGGGTGGATCCAACAGGGATAGGATATCATATAAATCAATCAAAGATTACTGTAGGGTCTGGAAAGTTTTTTGGAAAAGGCTATCTTAAAGGGACACAGGGACCATTCAGGTTTCTTCCTGAAAAACATACAGATTTCATTTTTGCAGTCTTTGCTGAAGAATGGGGATTCCTTGGAAGCATCCTTCTTATATCTTTGTACTTTTTTTTGATACTGAGAGGTTTTAAAACAGCACTTGACGCAAAAGATGATTTCGGAAGATACCTTGCCCTTGGTATAACGTTTATGTTTTTGACATATTGTGTTGTAAATATTGGTATGACACTTGGCATAATGCCTGTTGTGGGCATCCCTCTTCCTTTTATGAGTTATGGCGGGACAGCCCTTCTTTCAAATCTATTATCCCTTGGTATCTTGATAAACATCAGAACGAGAAGGTTTGAACTCTTCCACTAAGAGTATTTCTTCTGTTATAATTTTTAACTACTTACTGCATATTGTTTACTAATTATTGTTCCAGCATGGCGGTGTAGCTCAGCTGGTAAGAGCATGCGGCTCATATCCGCAGTGTCCGGGGTTCAAGTCCCTGCACCGCCACTTACAGATAAAGTAAATCCCATCTTCGAGAATTTCTCACTTAGGTAAGGTGTCTTTAATCTGTGCTAAAACGCACACTGATTCAACGGAAAATGTTATTTTAGCCCATATTATTCATAAAATTCTTGGCAGATGCAGTGTTTGAGCGGATTTAAATTCTTTCGAAGAAAGAATTTACCTCGGAGGCTCGATTTTAATTGAGCCGAGAATGAGCGAGAATACTGCATCTGCCAATTATTCGTAAGTTTATGAATTAAGTGGGTTAGATGTTATCCATTAAAATCTTTCAGTATTTTGAAGTGATTAGTATGCAATAATTATGGCATAGATTTTGCTTTATATATTGATCAAGAGGGTAAAATGCTGAACGACTTGATGATAATAATTACGATTTTTTTCCTGATGGTGATATCTGTCTTTTTCATTATTAAAGCCTATTATATAGGGAAAAGAAAGGGTATTCAACAACAAAAGGCGGAATTGATGGATATAGAGAAAAATTATAATAAAATAATTCTTGCCGATAGAGAGAGATTTAAAAAAGATATTGAAACTCTTCAAGATGACAAAGAAAAATACATTAGGTTTTCTATATGTATCCCTGATATTTTAAAGAAACTATTTCTTTATCAAACACCTGAAGAAATTATTTCATCGATCATACGGATCACAAAAACCCTCCTGAGCCCTGGAATAATAGAATTTTATGTGTGTGAGGAAGATAAAAATACTCTTATCCTTATTGACCATTTTGGCTCTCAAAAAGATAAAGGTAGTGTTATAAAGTTAGGAGAGGGAATAATTGGTCTGGCGGCGGAAAAGAGGATGACAATCTCAAAAAAATGGCAACATTTATGCTTTCTTGGCAATATAGATTTCGCCTCTCCGATAGCCTTTAAAGAAAGGCTCATCGGTGTAATAGGTGTTGGCAATATAAACAAAAGTGATGGGAATGAAATGCGGTTTATTTCGATGATAGCTGATCTTGCTGGTATCTACCTCCAGAACTTTGATATCCTCCATACAGCTAGACAAGAAGCAATAGAAGATCCCCTAACAGGCCTATATACAAGAAGGTATTTCTTTGAGAAAGCCCGAGATGAAGCCTACAACTCTATAAAGAATAATTCTCCCATATCAATATTCATTTTCGATCTGGATGATCTCAAGGGATATAATGATATGCACGGTCATCCTGAGGGTGATTATCTCCTTAAAGAGCTGAGTCAAATTTTAAAGGAGAACTCCAGAGAAGGAGATGTGATTGCACGATATGGGGGAGATGAATTCATTATCCTTATGCCTGATACTGACAAGGATGGAGCGGCACTCTATGCTGAAAAAATAAGGAAGATTATCGCAGGCTATCCCTTTAGATACAGAGATAAACAACCCTCAGGATATATTTCCATAAGCGGAGGGGTTGCTTCATTTCCTTTTGATGGAAGATCACTTTCTGAAGTGATCAAACTTGCTGACAAGGCACTTTATGAGTCAAAGAGATCAGGTGGAAATAGAATAACTACGTACAAGCCATTTCAGTTCTCGTATCAGTAGAATAAATTAAGAGCACCATCTCCTCGCGTTCTGGAACATCTTAAACCACGGAGATATATCAAGGTCCCTCTTCCAATCTTCTGGCATATATGGCCACTGCCATTTTAAGAATGTCCTTTCAGGATGTGGCATCATAGCCAGGTGTCTTCCATCAGGCGAACACATAGCAGTTATCCCTAATGGAGAGCCATTTGGATTAAATGGATATCTTTCAGTAATTACTCCATCGTCGTCAACAAATCTAATGGGTGCCAGCCCTCTTTTTAGAACTTCATCCATTATATCTTTTTTAGGGAAAAATACCTTTCCTTCCCCATGTGCAATCCAGATACCAAGGGTAGAACCTTCCATTTCCTTTAGCATTATAGATGGACTTGATAGGATATTCACAGTTACAAATCTTGATTCGAATCTTGATGAGCGATTCTGTATGAATCTTGGCTGAAACTCTTCAGGGATACCCTTCCACGGTATCCATCCAAGGAGTGCCATAAGCTGGCAACCATTACAGACTCCCAAGCTGAATGTATCAGACCTCTCATAAAACCGCTGGAATTGCTCATGGAGTTTTTTGTTAAACCTGATGACACCAGCCCATCCCTTAGCTGAATCAAGGACGTCTGCATAGCTGAATCCACCTACAAAAGCGATACCTCTGAAATTGTCAAGGTCTGTTCTGCCTTCAAGAAGGTCTGTCATGGTAACATCCCATACCTCAAAACCCGCTTTATAAAATGCAGAAGCCATCTCTCGGTCACCATTACTGCCTTCTTCACGTATAACTGCCACCTTAGGTTTTGCATCCGATAACCCATCTTTCGCTCCTTTTTTAAATCCTCCCTTACCCCCCTTTGCTAAAGGGGGGGTGGGGGGATTAATAAAGGAAGAAGAGGTATTTTGAGGTATAAATGTAAGCTTATATTGAGGACCTTTTCTGTCAAAATTTATTCCTCTTTCTTCATCCACGCAAGCAGGATCCGCCTGAAGTCTTTCAAGTTGATAACTGGTTTCTTCCCATAAATCTCTCAGTATCCTCATATCTTCATCTAAAACAGTTCGGATTTCGTAGTTCGTATTAAAACTTATCTTGATTCTCTTTTCTATTAGACTTTTCCCAATTATCTGATAAGGAACTGAGAGGTTCTTAAAGACTGAGATTATTTCATCTTCATTTTCAGGGAGGTATTCGAGAACTATTCCGAGTTCTTCTGAGAATAATAAAGGAAGCACTGTATGCTGATTATCGGACGCTGAATATTTTTCTATGTCCTTTTCTTCTTTTAAGTTTATCTCCATTCCGCAATTTCCTCCGAAAGCCATCTCCAAAAGTGTTGTTATTAATCCTCCATCGCTTCTATCATGCCCTGATAATATTAAATCTTTATCTATCAGATGTTGGACTGCTTTAAAGGTATTTTTGAGTAACAGAGGTTCTTCTAAATCAGGTGATTCATCTCCAATCTGGTTAAAGACCTGAGCCAGAGCACTACCGCCCATTCTGTAACGCCCCATTCCGAGGTCCACATATAGAATTTTGCTTTCTCCTGGTCTTTTGATATCAGGTGTGACTACCTTTGTAATGTCAGGGCAAGGAGCATATGCAGAGATGACGATCATACCAGGGGCTTTAACAATTTCTGTCTTCCCAGTTGAATCAGCAACCATCGCAGCCATTGAAAGACTGTCCTTTCCGCCATCAATTGCGATACCGAGTTCGATTAATATATCTCTTAATGCTATTGCAGCCTCATAAATCTTTGCACCTTCACCAGGCAATTTTGCAGCCCACATCCAGTTGCCTGAACACTTAATATCTTCAAGGCTACTTATCTTTGCCCACATTATGTTTGTAATTGCCTCGCCAACACTCATGCGAGCCATTGCCTCTGGATTGACCAATCCCTTTATTGGTTGTTCACCAATAGAGATCGCTGCTCCTGTTGTCCCAAAATGACTCTGACTTACAACAGCAACATCAGACAAAGTCAGTTGGAGTGGTCCAATACATTGTTGTTGTGCGATCAGACCTGTAACAGACCTATCCACTTTATTTGTAAGGAATCTCTTTGACCCTACTGAAATAAGGCGGAGAACCCTTTCAAGTGCACCCCTGACTGTTATGTCTTCAGGTAATCTGAAAGGTTTTAGAATTGGTTTTACACTCTGAATGTGAAAAGTCTTTTGTGGCATCTTCCCAAGAATTTTTGATAAATCAAGGAATACAGGTGTGCTCCCATCTACTCTGTCATAGACAACAATATAACCATCTCCTGTAATCTCACCGATGATGGAGCAGGGCACTTTCTCTCTTTTGCATATATCCTGAAACAAACTGATTCTATCAGGCTCGATTAATATGGCATCATTTTCCTGGTATTCAGCTCCCCATATTTCAAGGACAGAAAGGGTATTGTCGCCGACAATGATGTTCCTTATTTCTATCTTAGCACCTGCCGGATAGATAATCTCTTTAATCACATTTGAGTTTCCTCCTGCACCTTGATCATGAATACTTATGATTGGATTCTCATCACCCATCTCTACACATGCCCTGATAACTCTATTAAGCTTCTGTTCCATCTCAGCATCTCCTCGCTGGACAGCACTGAAGTCCAGTTCTTCAACGTTCTCTCCCTGTATCATACTTGAGGCAGCACCTCCACCAATACCTATCCTATATGCAGGACCTCCTATCTTTACCACAAGCAGTCCTTTTCTCGGTTCCCCTTTTTCTATATGTCTTTTATCTATCTGACCTATCCCTCCTGTGAACATCACAGGCTTAACCCATTCAATCCTCTCACCAGAAGGAAGTCTCATACCAAATGACCTTGTAAAACCCTGAATTATAGGTTCGCCAAATTTATTTCCATAATCTGAAGCACCGTTGCTCGCTTCAATCTCTATCTGTAGTGGTGTCGCAAGGTTCTGTGGATATTTAAAGTATGTTTCTTCCCATGGGAGATGATATCCCGGGATCTGAAGATTACCCACACAATATGCAGCAGTTCCTGCCATTACTAAACTTCCTCTTCCTGTTGCATGTACATCTCTTATCCTTCCACCTGTTCCTGTTTCTGCACCAGGAAATGGTGCAACACCTGTTGGGAAATTATGGGTCTCAGCAGTAAAGATGATGTGATAAGTGGGTCTTTTTTCTCTAAAACACGACGGGCTATCAGTCCTTTCAGGAATAATAGTTTGTATCTCATAACCTTTTATTGCACTCGAATTGTCTTTGAAAGCGATTATGCTATTAGAAGGATTTGTTAATAATGGTTCCTTTATTATCTCCATCAATGTATATGGCATCTCTTTTCCATCAATAATCAATTTTCCTTTAAAAAACCAGTGTCTTGAATGTTCGCTATTTGACTGGCCAAGGTCAAAGCATTCTACATTGGTTGGATTACGATTCATGTCTTTAACAAACAAATTGTAATAAAAATTAATGTCCCATTCGTCGAGGCTTAGACCCATTTCAATATTTATATTTCGTAAAGCTTCTATACCCTTTTCAATAAGAGGAACAATAAAAACAGGTTCTGGTTTAATACCTGTCTCAAAGGTAGTTAATGGTTCCGGGTATTGGCATTCTGTCATCCTGTCATGAATAAATTCTAAAAATGCCCCCATAGCCCTCTTTTCTAAAGGGGGGGAGGGGGGGATTATTAATTTATATCTTCTCGACCTTTCAATGCGTGTAATCTTTTTCAAGCCACATGCATGGCATATTGAAACCGCATTGGTTGACCACGCAGTGGTAAAGTTCATTCTTGGACCGACTTCAATAATTGAGTTTTGAGTTTTGGATTTTGAATTCTGAGTTAAAAAGCTTGTCTCTGAAAGATTCTCTTGTTCAAAGGTTTCAGATAGAAGCCATCTGAGGATATTAAGCTCTTCACCATTCAGCGGAGCTATAGTCTCTATATTAAAACAGTATTCTGTTTCTATATCACTTATTTCAGGAGATATCCTTTGTTTTAAGATCGAGAGCAGATAATCCTTTTTTGACTGAGAAATAGCAGGTTTTCTATAAAGATGTATTAGACTCATACAAAATATTCTGTTTATCTTTTATCCTCTTAACATCCTCTTGATCTCCTCATATGTCTTCTTTATCTCCTCAACTGAGGCTTCATCTTCAAGGGTTGTTACATCTCCAATAGGTTTATCTAAAATAATTGCCTTCAATATCCTTCTCATAATCTTACCTGAACGGGTCTTTGGTAGCCTTTCAACAAAATATATCTCCCTTGGTGTAGCAATAGGACCAATCAGTTTACGGATATTACCGATAATCTCTTCTTTAATATAATCTACAGGCTTATATCCTTCTTTCAATATTATAAAGAGTACAATAGCTTCTCCTTTCACTTCATCAGGTGCTGAAACAGCAGCTGCCTCAGCAACAGAAGGAGTTGCAACTGCGGAACTCTCTATTTCTGCAGTCCCAATTCTATGACCTGCTACCTTCATAACCTCATCTGCCCTTCCAAGAAGCCAGAAATATCCCTCTTCATCCTTTATTGCATAGTCTGCTGTATAATACATACCCTTGAATCTTGACCAGTATGTCTCTTTATATCGTGAAGGATCCCTATAAACATCCATTAACATACCGGGCCAAGGCTTTCTTATTACTAAATAACCTTTTGTTCCAGGGCTCACAGGGTTACCAGATTCATCTACAACCTCTGCATCAATCCCTGGTAAAGGGAGTGTGGCAGAACCTGGCTTTAGTGGAACTAATTCTAAGCCAGGAGCTGGAGATATCATTATACCCCCTGTTTCTGTCTGCCACCATGTATCAACTATGGGGCACCTCTCATTCCCAATATTTTTGTAATACCATTCCCATACCTCAGGATTAATAGCCTCACCAACTGTTCCGAGTATCTTTAGACTACTTAGATCATGTTTTTTAATCCATTCTTCTCCATACCGAATAAACATCCTGAGCGCTGTTGGGGAGGTATAAAAGATTGTGACACCATATTTCTCGATTATCTCCCACCACTTGTCAAGATATGGATAATCAGGAGAACCTTCATACATTATGATTGTAGCTCCATGCAGCAAAGGTGCATAAACTATTGCAGAGTGTCCTGTAACCCAGCCCACATCGGCTGTACACCAGTAAATAGACTCATCTGATATATCAAAGACCCATTTATATGTTGCATAGTTATAAACTAAATAACCTCCTGTTGAGTGGACAATCCCTTTTGGTTTTCCTGTTGTTCCAGATGTATAAAGGATATAAAGTGGATGAGTGGATTCAACAGGCTCAGGTTCAACATATCTCTCTGCATCTTTCATCAACTCCAGATAGATGAGGTCACGCCCTTCTTCTGTTTTAATATTTTCTTGTGTCCTTCTCACGAGAATAACTTTTTTAACTGAAGGTGTAGTCTTCAGTGCTATATCAACGATCTGTTTGAGAGGTACTAACTTTCCTCTACGGATGCCAAAATCTGCTGTTATTAATACCTTCGCCCCAGTATCATTGATTCTGTCTGCTAATGCCTGACTGCTGAATCCTGAAAAAACTACTGTATGAATTGCACCTATCCTGACTACTGCGAGCATAGATATAACGAGTTCAGGAATCATAGGAAGGTATAGAACGACTATATCACCTTTCTGAACTCCAATCTTCTTAAGGACAGAAGCAAGTCTATTTACCTCTCTGTGGAGCTGGGCATAACTGAAAGACCTTGTATTTCCTTGCTCATCTTCCCAATATATAGCTACCTTGTTTTTTCTCCATGAGTTGAGATGTGCATCAATACAGCCATATGAAGCATTGAGGAGCCCTCCTACAAACCATCTTGCATAGGGTTCTTCCCATTTGAGGACCTTTTCCCAGCGTTTAAACCATGGGAGTTTCTCTGCCTCTTTCTCCCAGAACTTTTCTAAGTTTGAGATTGCATTCTGCTGGAATTCTATATATCTTTTTGTTGGATAAAATTTCTTTCCTTGCATACTCTTGTTTAGTTATGTTTAGTTATGACAATTATAAGAAAATTATAACCCAAATTGAGAGATTCTTTATATATTCGTTATACCATAAATCAAACCTAATACACCCCTTAATCCCCTCTTAATAGAGGGGATATATGGCGGGGTGAAGGGGTGTGTAAAAAGATATGAGGTGTTTATAAAAACTTATTTTTGACAAGAAAGACTTGTTCTATAATAACGGGTGACATGACTAAGTAGCTTGAGATGGTTAGAAAAAAAGAACATGGAAGTATAGAATGGAAATTGTGATTGCAACAAGAAATAAAAAGAAAATTGAAGAAATAAAGAGGATTTTATCTGGGATGCCGGTTAATATATTAACGATTGATGATTTTCCCGGATGCCCCGAAGTAGAGGAAGAAGGTTATACATTTGAGGAGAATGCTGTTAAAAAAGCCTTGAGTGTTGCAAGATATACTGGGAAACCATCATTAGCAGATGACTCAGGACTTGAAGTTTATGCACTAAATGGAGCTCCTGGGGTTATATCATCAAGATATGCTGGTGCTGATTCTGATGATAAAAAAAATATTGAGAAATTACTAAAAGAAATGAAGTATCTGGAGGATGAAAAAAGGGCTGCAAGGTTTGTTTGTTGTATCGCCTTTGCCCTTCCTGATGGTAATGTGAAGACATTTTTTGGATATGTAGAGGGGATGATAGGAAGAGAACCGAAAGGTTCATCAGGCTTCGGATATGACCCCGTGTTTTATCCTAAAGGACAGAGCAAGACTTTTGCAGAATTGTGTTCAGATGATAAGGATGCTATAAGTCATAGAGGTAGGGCGATTAAAGAATTTGTAAATTATCTTAGAAAAATTATTTAAATAAATTTTATTTTTATAAGATAAATTTCATAAACAACTCTAAAGTCAAGAGTTTAATAAGGAAATTTTATCAGTTTATCAAAAATATGAATTTGACTTGAATGTTGCATAATGTTATCCTTTCTTGTCTTAAGAAACTTTAGTAATTTTTAGTCACTTTACATTTAGCAACATCTTTAAATAGTATTTTCTTTAAGTAATAACCATATATTTTATTTACCAAAATAATTTTAAGGGGGAAGAAATGAGACTTGTTTTTCTTGGAGCACCAGGTGCAGGAAAAGGTACTCAAGCAAAGAAGCTTGTTGAAAAATACGGGATTCCGCAGATTTCTACAGGAGATATTTTAAGGGCTGCTGTAGCCGCAGGAACACCTCTTGGAAAAGAGGCAAAGTCTTATATGGACAAAGGTGAGCTTGTACCAGACAGTGTGGTAATAGGACTTGTTAAAGAAAGGATTGCTCAGGATGATTGCAAGAAAGGTTATATTCTTGATGGCTTTCCAAGGAATACAGCACAGGCAGAGGCTTTAGATAAAGTTCTTGCTGAGATGAATGCACCACTTGATGCTGCGGTAGATGTTGATGTTGATAGAGATATTCTTATGAAAAGATTGACAGGAAGAAGGACATGTAAGAAATGTCAGCAGATGTATAATATCTATTTTTCACCGCCTAAAAAAGAAGGCATATGTGATAAATGCGGTGGTGAACTTTTCCAGAGAGATGATGATAAAGAAGAAACAATAAAGAGAAGGCTTGATGTATATGATGCCCAGACAGCCCCTCTCATTGATTATTACAAGAAAAAAGGTATTTTAAAATCAGTAGCTGGCACAGGCAGTATAGACGAGATATTTAATAATATCTGCGCAATCTTAGAAAAAAACTAAATAAGGAGGTAGATATGCAGGATATCAGAATTCGAACATTACCACCTCCACATGGTGGAAAGCTTGTTGATAGGGTTGTTCGCAACCCTGAACAGGCAAGAAAGCTTATGGAGAAGTGCTCCGCAGTTTACGACATCAAGCCAACCCTTTTTAAGGGCAATCCGGTAAGAAATGTTTACAGAGAAATCATGTCTATATGTTACGGATTTTTTAGCCCTCTTGAGGGTTCGATGACAAAGGCAGAGCTTGAGAGTGTTCTTGAAAAAAGGAGGCTTCTTGATGGATGGGTATTTCCTTATCCTATTGTCTTTGATGTTTCAGAAGAAGACTTCAAAAAGCTTAATATTGGAGCTGGAGATTGGCTTCTTTTGAGAGTTAAGGGTGAACCTTTTGCAATTCTTGAGATTGATGAGGTATATGAAATTTCCCCTGGTGATCTTGCGGTAAGGACATTTGGTACACCTGACAAGAATCCTGAGGTTGTAAAATTTCCATTTGATCAAAAACACACGGGTTACAATATTTATTGTTCGTTAAATCCGATAGTTCTCGCAGGCAAATATACTATTATTAATGAACCAAAGATTAGACCACCTTTTAATAGATTCTGGTATCCTCCAAAGAAGGCAAGGGAGGAATTTCAGAAGAGGGGGTGGACGACTGTAATAGCTCACCAGACGAGAAATGTTCCACATACAGGTCATGAGGCATTAATGAAAATGGCTGCATATATTGGTGATATAAAACCATGTGATGGGATAGTAGTAAATGCGATAATCGGTGCAAAAAGGATAGGTGACTATCCTGATGAAGCGATTATCGAAAGCCATGAGATGGTTCATCTTGCGGGTTATATTAAACCGGAAAGGCATATGGTTAGTTTTACCCTCTGGGATATGAGATATGGTAATCCTTTGGAGTCCCTTCTCCATGGAATAATCAGGCAAAATATGGGTATATCTTTCCATATGTTTGGAAGGGATCATGCTGCACTTGGCGAATATTACGATATGTATGCTACCCAGATTCTTTGGTCAAAGGGTATCCCAAGCTTTGGTTTTGATGCGCCACCATATGCAGTAGAGGGTGGACTTTATATAAGACCTCAAAATATAGCAGAGTTCTGGTACTGTCCAAAGTGCAAGGAATTCGCATACAGTGAGTGCTGCAGTCACAAAGGGATTTACTCAAGATATAGCGGGAGCTTTATAAGAGGTCTCCTTGGTGAAGGTGTATTCCCGCCACCAGAGATATTCAGACCTGAGGTTTATAAAGTCGTTGTGAAATGGTGGAAAGAATTTGGTTATCCATTTAACAATGAGAAATATCTTAAAGATAGAGAGGAGAGATTGGAGATTGATCTCCCTCATATGGAGCTTCCAGCAAAATTGAAAAAATAAAAGAGGTGAAAAAATGTCTAAATATTTAGCAGTGTTATTAGATGATAAACGATTCTCTGCAATTAAAGGGACAAACTTAGAAGAGAAGGTCCAGCCAATGTTTGGTGGTGCTTTAAGAGCATTAATTATTGAGGTCTCTGATGAACTCGGTCAGAAAGTTATTGATCAGTTCTCAAAAGCGAGATTTGATGCAAGACAATTTATTGAAGAGACCCCTCTTGCTTTTAAGAGGGCAGTATTTAAGAGGATAGCCGAGATGAAATCTCTTAGCCAGGAAGTTGTAGAGAAGGTTCTAAAGGAAGACCTCTCAAAGGTTATTGAGGAGGGAGCAAAAGAGGATAAAGAATTACCTCTACCAGATGTTGATATTAGCGATGTGTTAGAGTTACAGAAAAATCCAGTACAAAAATAAACTTAATTTTTCTAATAGAGAAGGTAGAGAAGGGAGGTGGAAAGAGCTGAATTTTTAAAGTTGCTATTTCAACACTAAAATAATCAAATAAAAGGAGGTGTGGTTAAATGCCAAGTTATGTAATTACTGAAAAGTGTGATGGTTGCAAGGCTCAGGATAAGACTGCATGTCAGTATATCTGTCCTCATGACCTTATGACTCTTGATAGGGAGAAGATGAAGGCATACAATCAGGAGCCAGAACAGTGCTGGGAATGTTATAACTGTGTCAAGATCTGCCCTCAGCAGGCTATTGAGGTAAGGGGTTATTCTGACTTCTGTCCGCTCGGAGGAAGTGCAATCCCTATGAGAGGTTCTGATTCTATCATGTGGACGATTAAGTTCAGGAACGGCCTGATGAAGAGGTTTAAATTTCCTATAAGGACAACGGTTGAGGGTTCTGTTGACCCCTATGCAGGAAAACCAGAGCCTGATTTTTCTAAGATTAAACAGCCTGGATTCTTTACAGGTCCGGCACGAACAGAATAATTTAAAGGAGGTGAATATAAATGGAAAAAGAAACCTGTACATTTTCATATTGTGCAAAACCAGAAGTTACTGAAGTTGATTGCGATCTGCTTATTATTGGTGGTGGTATGGCAGGTTGCGGTGCTGCATTTGAGGCATGCCGCTGGGCGAATGCAAAAGGACTGAAAGTCGTTTTGGTTGATAAGGCTGCAACAGACAGGAGTGGTGCTGTTGCAATGGGTCTGTCCGCTATCAATACTTATATCGGAGAAAATAAGGTAGTTGATTATGTCAAGTATGTAAGGAACGACCTTATGGGTATTATCAGAGAAGACCTTGTCTATGACCTTGGAAGACATGTTGATGACTCTGTGCACCTTTTTGAGGAGTGGGGACTTCCAATCTGGAAAAGAGGTGATGACGGATTCTCGATTGATGGACATGAGGCTAAAGAGCAGGGTAAGCCTATGCTCAAGGATGGTGGAACACCTGTGAGGTCAGGAAAATGGCAGATAATGATTAATGGTGAGTCTTACAAGGTTGTTGTTGCTGAGGCAGCAAAGAAGGCTCTTGAGACTAATAGGGCTGTAACAGGTATGCCACAGAACCATTTTGAAAGGGTATTCATTGTAAAGGCTATAAAAGACACCAATGGAAAGAATGTAGCTGCTGCAGCAGGGTTCAGTGTCAGGGAAAATAAGATATATCTATTCAAGGCTAAGGCAATGATATGTGCATCTGCAGGAGCAGTTAACTGCTTCAGACCAAGGTCTACAGGTGAAGGTATGGGAAGAACATGGTATCCAGTATTTAGCTGTGGTTCAGGTTTTGCGTTCGGCATGGAGGCTGGAGCAGAGATGACATTGATGGAGAACAGGTTCGTCCCTGCAAGATTTAAGGATGGATATGGACCTGTTGGTGCTTGGTTCCTGTTCTTCAAGGCTAAGGCTACTGATGCACTTGGTAATGACTACTGTGCAGATAAAGAATACTTTGAAGATGCTGTCCAGAGGTATGGAGATTATGCAAAAGGACTTGGTACTGCTATCAGGAACCACCTGATGATGAGGGCTATGAAGGATGGACGTGGTCCTATTATCATGAATACCCATACTGCTATGGCAGAGTTCTCAAAGGCGATTATAGAGAAATTAGGTGAAAAGGCAGGTGCGAAGAAGCTAAAACATCTTGAAGCAGAGGCTTGGGAAGACTTCCTTGATATGGCTATTGGCCAGGCATCTCTATGGGCAGCAAAGAATGTTGAGCCTGAGAAAGTTCCTTCTGAGATAATGCCTACAGAGCCATATCTCTTAGGCTCACATGCTGGTTGCGCAGGCTTCTGGGTTAGCGGACCTGGTGATATTCCCGGGACACCAGAACATTATAGCTGGGGTTATAACAGAATGAGTACTGTACCTGGTCTCTTTATGGCTGGTGACGTTGTGGGTGCTTCAGGTCATAAGTTCTCTTCAGGCTCCCATGCAGAAGGAAGGCTGGCAGCTAAAGCTGCTATAGCTTATATCCTTGATAATCCTGACTACAAGCCTTCACCCAGCAAGAAGGCTGAAGAGATTGCTGCTGAACTTTACCTCCCATTTGAGATTTATGAAAAATATAAGACCTACACAACTGATCCAACAGTAAATCCTCATTATATTCGACCAAAAGCTGTACAACTCAGGCTTATGAAACTTGCTGATGAATACTTTGGCGGCGTCTCTACATGGTATATGACCTCGAAGACCATGCTTGAAGAAGGTCTAAAACAGCTCGAAATGTTAAAGGAAGACTGCAATAGAATGGCTGCGGCTAACCTGCATGAACTCCTAAGATGCTGGGAGAACTATCACAGGGTTCTGTCTGTTGAGGCACATGCAAGACATATACTCTTCAGAGAAGAGACAAGATATCCCGGATACTATTACAGGGGTGACTTCAACTTCATAGATGACAAGAACTGGAAGTGCTTCACAAATTCAAGATATAATGCTGAAACCAATACATGGGAATTTAAGAAAGTTCCTTATGTCCAGATGTTCCCATAATTATTGCGATAAAAGGGGAGGGTTTAACCCTCCCCTTTCTCTTTATTATACTCATTAAAGTTTTTTTGTTGATTTTTGAAATATTATGGTATAATACTCCCCGTTCAATCAGTAAATTAAAAAAAGATGGTTATGTTTAGACATAACTATCTCTTTTTGATTTACTGCCTATAAGGAGGGTTATTATGGCGGAGAATAAAAGTATTCTTGTTGTCGGTGGAGGTATGAGTGGACTTACCTCTGCTATCGAGGCAGCAGAGGTGGGACTTGACGCTTATATTATTGAGAAAAACCCCTATCTTGGTGGAAGAGTAGCACAGATTAATAGATATTTCTGGAAGCTCTGTCCTCCTAACTGTGGGCTTGAGATACAGTTTAAGAGGATCAAAAATAATCCACGTGTAAAGTTTTATACCCTTGCAGAAGTTGAAGAAATAAAAGGAGAAGAAGGGAATTTTGACGTTACTGTGAAGTTGAATCCGAGATATGTAAATAACCTGTGTGTTGGCTGTGGTGCATGTGCAGAGGCATGTCCATCATACAGAGAAAATGAATTTAATTTCGGGATGGACAGGACAAAGGCTGCATATCTGCCTTTTGATCAGGCTTTTCCATTTCAATATGTTATTGATAGTAAATATTGTCCTAAAGACTGTATGAAACCATGCCTTGATGCCTGTAAGTATAAGGCAATTGAACTTAATATGAAGGAAGAAAGGGTAAACCTCAAAGTTGGGGCAGTTATTCTTGCAACAGGTTGGGATCCTTATGATATAAGCAAGCTTGATATCTTAGGAGCTGGTAAGATTAAAAATGTTATTACGAATATGATGATGGAGAGGTTAGCATCTATTGATGGTCCTACAAAAGGCAAAATCGTGAGACCTTCAGATGGGAAAGAGATTAAGAATATTGCTTTTGTCCAGTGCGCAGGTTCAAGAGATGAAAATCACTTGCCTTATTGCTCGTATATCTGCTGTCTTGCCACATTAAAACACGCTATGTATATTAGAGAGCAATATCCTGACGCAAAGATTCAAATATTCTATATTGATATCAGGACACCGGGACTTTATGAACATAGATTTTACTGGAAGATAAAAGATGATCCAAATGTAATCTTTACAAAAGGTAAGGTGGCTGGAATAGTTGAAGAACCGGGCACAGATAATGTGATAGTAGAAGTAGAGGATATATTTGGGGGTAAAAAAATCAAGGCGACCTTTGATATGGTTGTTTTAGCTACTGGAATGGATCTGTCAATTAAGAGAACAAGAATTGGAAATGATTTGCCTTATACGCCTGATGGGCTTATAGATGAAACTGCCCTTAAAAAAGGAATCTATGCAGTAGGAACATTGAAAAGCCCTGCTGATGTCGCAAGGTCAGTTCAGGATGCTACTGGTGCTGTTATAAAGAGCATCCAGAGTGTGAATAGGAGGTAGGGTATGGAAAAGAAATTTGGTGTTTATATCTGTAAAGGATGCGGAATTGGAGATGCTATTGATATAGAAAAGCTTGCAAAAGCAGCAAAGCATGGACCTATAAAAGAAGAACAGATAAAAATACATGATATCCTTTGCAGTCCTGAGGGACTTCAATTAATAAAAGGTGATATTAAGAAAGATGGGATTAATACAATTATCATAGCTGCATGTTCGCCTCGGGTTAAGTATGAGGAGTTTGATTTTCCAGGCTGTATTACAGAAAGAGTAAATATAAGAGAATTTGTTGCATGGATGCAGCCACCAAAAACAGATGAGACGCAGAGTTTAGCAGAAGATTATCTCCTTATGGGAATTGTGAAGGCTCAAAAGGGAGACCTACCTGAGCCAGCAATACTTGAAAATCTAAGTAGCACTATATTGGTAGTAGGTGGTGGAGTTACTGGTATGACCTCAGCACTTGAGGGAGCTAAAGCAGGATATCAGGTAGTCCTTGTTGAAAAGGAGCCACAGCTTGGGGGTTTTGCTAATAAATTATATAAGAAGATTCCGACAAAAGACTTTAAAGAACCGGTAATTGTTGACACTGAAATTGAAAAACTTATAAAAGAGGTTGAGAACAACTCAAACATAAAGGTTTATAAATCATCAAGGATTGAAAAGACAGATGGACAACCCGGTCTTTTTGATGTGACTATATCAACGAATGGGAGCACTGAAACTGTGAAGGTAGGTGCTATTGTTTTAGCAACAGGCTGGGTTCCTTATGATGCTACAAAGCTTGATTATCTGGGTTATGGAAAATTTAAAAATGTTGTGACAAATATAGAATTTGAACAGATTGCTAAGACAGGCTCTATTACACGTCCATCCGACGGGAAAGAAGCTACAAAAGTAGCTTTTATACAGTGTGCAGGGCAGAGAGATACGAACCATCTCCCTTATTGTTCATCTATGTGCTGTGCAACATCACTGAAACAGGCAAGGTATGTCAGGCAGAATCCTGAAGCAATGGCAATGATATTCTATAAAGATATAAGGACCCCCGGAAGGCTTGAAGCATTTTATAGAGAGGCACAGAATGACCCAGGGATAATGCTTACAAAAGCTGATGTAACTGGTGTTTCAGATGCGGGAAATGGGAACCTCTTCGTGGAGATGCAGAATACTTTTTTGGGTGAAAAAGTAAAGGTTGAAGCAGATCTTGTTGTGCTTGCAACAGGTATGGTGCCTACTACAAGAGGTCCTCAGGAGTATCTTGATGGACTGACATTAGCTGCTGCAAAAGGTGATGATGCAAAGAAGGCTTATTTAGAATCTACTCCAAAACCAGAATTTCTATTGAATCTATCTTACAGACAGGGACCTGAGATACCAACACTTGAAGGTGCCTGTGGTTTTGCAGATTCAAACTTCATCTGCTTCCAGTATGAAACGAGAAGGACAGGCGTATATGCTGCAGGAGCTGTAAGGCAACCAATGAACATGACAGAAGCACAGGAAGATGCTGCTGGCGCAGTCTTTAAGGCTATACAATGTATTGACCATGTAGCAAAAGGTATGGCAGTTCATCCAAGGGCATGGGATATTACTTTCCCTGACCCACAACTAATAAGATGTACAGCATGCAAGAGATGTACAGAGGAATGCCCGTTCGGAGCGATTGATGAAGATGAAAAAGGCATACCTTATTACAAAGTAAATAGATGCAGACGTTGTGGCACATGCATGGGAGCATGCCCAGAGAGAATCGTCTCATTTAAAGATTATAGTATAGATATTATAGGCTCAATGATTAAATCTGTTGAAGTCCCTGAAGAAGAATTCAGAATCATATGTCTGGTCTGTGAAAATGATGCATATCCAGCCCTTGATGCAGCTGGTTTTAATAGAAAGCAGATCGACCCCTGCGTAAGGTTCATTCCTTTGAGGTGTCTTGGCGGTATGAATCTCGTCTGGATAGCAGATGCACTTTCAAAGGGTATAGATGGTTTTCTATTATTGGGATGTAAATTTGGAGAAAATTATCAGTGCCATTTTGTAAAAGGAAGTGAACTTGCTAACTACAGATTCAGCAAAGTTGGTGAGACACTTAATAGACTCCAGCTCGAAGCAGAAAGGGTGAATATGATACAGGTGGCTATTTCAGAATATGATAAATTACCTGATATGATAAATGAGTTTGTTGAAAGGGTTAAAGAAATAGGACCTAACCCATTTAAAGAATTTTAGTATTGAGATTGTCTATTGAATAGATATAAGGGAGGATACAGATGGAACAGGAAAAAACTGCATCAACTGAAGAAATGGTAGGGACAACTTCAACAGACGATGCAATTGTTATTTCACCTGACTTAAGCTTTGCTAATGAGATTATTAAGGCAGGTGGTGAATCCCTGAAGAAATGTTATCAGTGTGCAACATGCTCTGTGGTATGTAATTTAACGCAGGATGATAAGCCTTTCCCGAGGAAAGAAATGATTTATGCCCAATGGGGTTTAAAAGACAAACTCTTTCCGAATCCAGACATCTGGCTCTGCCACCAATGTAGTGACTGCACTGCTTACTGCCCGCGTGGAGCAAAACCAGGGGAAGTTCTTAATGCAATAAGAAAGCTATCAATAGAAAATTATGCCGTGCCTAAGTTTTTAGCAAAGGCAGTAGGCAGTCCGGGTTCCCTTGTTCCTCTCCTTGCAGTCCCTGCTGTTATATTCATTATCATACTTGCATCTATCGGACATCTCAATCTTGCAAATGTTCCACTGAATGAAAAAGGACAGATTTCATACCATGAATTTTTACCTTCAATATATATTGACAGTGTCTTTCTCCCGATAGCCATATTAGCTGTTATATCTCTTGCCACAGGGATTTCAAGATACTGGAAGGACATGGTTCGTGCTGCTGGACCGGTTGAACCTAATGGTAGTATTTGGAATGCAATATACAGTACCATTAGTGAGATATTGTCACATACCCGTTTTGAAAAATGTAATTTAACAAAAATGAGGAAAATATCTCACTTTTTAGTCTTTTACAGTTTTATAGGTCTTGCGATAACGACCGCATGGGCAGTTATATATTTATATGGACCTGGGATTATGAAAATCTTGGGTCTTAAACCTTTTGGCTGGATGCTCGGTCCATCACCTTACCCATTAACAGATCCTGTGAAATGGGTTGCGAATGCAAGTGCACTGGGTCTTCTTGTTGGTATCTCACTTGTTATTAGAAACAGGTTGAAAAATAAAGAAAAAGCTGGTTATGGTAGTTACTATGACTGGCTTTTCATTTATATTGTATTTGCAATAATGGCTACAGGTATACTTTCTGAATTGATAAGGTTAGCTAATATAGCTGTTCTGGCTTATATAGTATATTTCTTTCATCTTATTGTGGTCTTTTTCCTGTTTGCTTATGCCCCATTCTCAAAGATGGCACATATGGTTTATAGGGCTACGGCTATGGTCTTTGAAAAGCAATATAGGAAGAGCAGTTAGCTTAAAAACAGATTTAATAAAAAGAACTGATTGCTTCGGGAACTCTAAAGCGCATACAGTTTGAAATTTGAGTATAAAGGGGGTGAAATAGAAACTTTAAAAAAGTATTATTCTGTTTTTGTTAAAAAGGAGGAAGGAGGTAATTTATGAGTATGCCAAGTATCATTTATCTTGCCCTTCTATGTGGGGTTGCCAGTGTTATTTATGCACTTGGTACCGCAGGATGGGTTCTGAAACAGCCAAAGGGTTCAGAACGGATGGTTGCAATCTCAGATGCAGTCCGTGAAGGTGCAGAGGCCTTTCTCAAACGTGAATATACTACAGTTGCTATTGTAGGAGTGATTATTGTGGCAATTCTCTTCATGCTGGGTACATGGACTGCTATTGGTTTTGCAATCGGGACATGTGGTTCTGCATTAACAGGGTATATTGGTATGATGGTTACAGTACGCTCTAATGTCAGAACAGCCCAGGCAGCTCATGGTGGATTGAACAAAGCCCTTAAATTGGCATTTAAGGGAGGTTCTGTTACAGGTTTGATGTGTGTTGGTCTCGGGCTTCTTAGTGTTGCAGGTTATTACTTAATAGTTAGATCAGTAGAAGCTGATGTTGATAAGGCGTTCCATGCACTCGTTGGTCTCGGTTTTGGTTGTTCTCTGATGAGTGTCTTTGCTCGTATTGCTGGAGGCATTTATACAAAAGCAGCTGATGTAGGAGCTGACCTTGTTGGTAAAGTTGAGGCTGGTATCCCAGAGGATGATCCGAGAAACCCAGCAGTTATAGCTGACAATGTTGGTGATAATGTCGGTGACTGTGCAGGAATGGCAGCAGACCTTTATGAGACATATGTTGTTACAGTTGTGGCTGCTATGTTGCTTGCAAAAACTATTTATGGTTCAGAAAGCCCATGGGTTGTTTTTCCATTGCTTATAGGCGGTATATCTATAATCGCATCAATAATAGGAACATTCTTTGTGAGACTTGGAAAGAGTCAGTATATAATGGGTGCACTGTATAAAGGGCTTTTGACTTCAGGAGTACTTGCAGCTATTGCGTTCTACTTTGCCTCAGGTTGGTTCCTTTCACAGCCTGGTGTGGAACAGGCATTTACTCCAACAGGGGTTTTCACAACTGCGCTGATAGGACTGGTTCTGACATGGTTGATCGTTATGATAACAGAGTATTTTACATCAAAGAGTTTTGGTCCTGTTAAACATATCGCAGCAGCCAGTCAGACAGGACATGCAACAAATATCATTGCAGGTCTTGCTGTAAGCCTGAAGTCCTCAGCTCCTGTAGTAATAGCTATATCAGGAGCAATCCTCTGGGCTTACTGGCTTGGAGGTGGTTTCGCTGGTAATACAGGAGGAGGACTTTTTGCGATCGCACTCTCTGCAGTCTCTATGCTTTCTATGACAGGAATAGTCGTTGCAATCGACTCATATGGTCCAATTACTGACAATGCAGGTGGAATTGCAGAGATGGCTGAGTTGCCAAAGGAGATTAGGGCGATAACAGACCCACTTGATGCAGTAGGAAATACAACAAAGGCAGTCACAAAGGGTTATGCAATTGGTTCTGCAGGTCTTGCTGCACTCGTTCTCTTTGCAGAGTATTCAAGATCATTCGGTGAAATAGCCTTTGACCTTTCGAATCCAAAGGTTCTGGTGGGTCTATTTATTGGAGGTTTACTCCCCTATCTTTATAGCTCACTCCTTATGGAAGCTGTTGGAAAGGCTGCTGGTGGTGTTGTTGAGGAGGTCAGGAGACAGTTCAGGACGATTCCAGGCATAATGGAATTTAAAGCAAAACCAGAATATGGCAAATGTGTTGATATTGTCACAAAAGGTGCAATAAAGCAGATGATGGTCCCTGCACTTATTACAGTAGCAGCACCATTGATAGTTGGTTTCTTAATAGGGAAAGAGGCATTAGGCGGAGTCCTTATAGGTAGTATTATTACAGGACTCTTCCAGGCTATAGCGATGACGAGTGGTGGTGGCGCATGGGACAATGCGAAAAAATATATAGAAGATGGTGCATATGGTGGAAAGAAGTCTGATGCGCATAAAGCAGCAGTTACAGGTGACACTGTTGGAGACCCGTATAAAGATACTGCAGGTCCTGCTATCAACCCGATGATTAAGGTTGTAAACATCGTTGCACTGCTGATTTCACCACTTTTAAAGTAGATAATAAATTATTAAAAAAGCCGACAGATGATAGGTCTGTCGGCTTTTTTTATCATAAACAATTAAAAAATTTTTTGTTTAAGTGAATTAGCTGTGGCAAAAGGGAAAACGTGTGCTAAAATAAGAAGAATGTTTTTTCTGTAAAGAGGTTGTTTCTATGAACTACAATATTTTACTCCCTATTGCAATTGTGCTATTTTTTATAATTGGTATATGGTTTGTCTATTTTATGATCAGGGTCAAAGGCATAAAATTTAAGAAGTTAGATGACAAAACCCTTTTGCTCAAATTGCCTTTTTTGGGAACTATAGAGACAGAGGAACCAAAGGAATATAAAGGGATATTTGTAAAAGAGGTCTCAGAAGCAATGGAAAGAATGAAATACTTTGAGCATTTTCTTGATCCCTATCTGATGCTTGAATATGCAAATACTTATAATCTCAATTATATAGGGACCGAGGGTGACAATGAGAATGGTTCATGGAGCAAAGATAGGCTTGCATATAATACCCTTTCTAATGGACATAATGGTGGCTATAATATTTATTTAAATCCGAATCTTGACCGTGAGGCGGTATGTAAACGTTTGAGTGAGCAGTTAGGTGTAGAAATTAGACCTGAAGAGCTTTACACATTTCTCTTTCTACATGAAATAGGGCATACAAAAAAAGCAGGTAATGAATGTTATGTTACAGCAATGGTAAATCATTCACTGTCAGGTGGCAGAAGGGCTGCAAAGAGAAGACGTGAGCTGAAAAATCTTTATATAAGGTCTGAGAAATTCGCTGATGATTTTGCCATTCAGGAATTGATGAAGATCAGACAGAAAGGAATGAATTAAGATGCCAATTCCAAGCATGAAAGATGTAGAACCAACAAAATTGAGCTTGAAATCGAGATTTAAATTCAGGTGTCACAAAGGGGTTAAATGTTTTACAAAGTGTTGTAGTAATATCAATATCCTTCTCACTCCATACGATGTAATAAGGATGAAAAACAGACTCGGTATGTCTTCTGAGGAATTCCTTGATAGATATACTTACATGGAGATTGATGATAAATCCAAACAGCCTCTTTTAAGGATAAAGATGAAGAATGATGATAAAAAGAGCTGTCCATTTGTTACCCCTGAAGGTTGCACTATCTATTCTGACCGCCCTGCGAACTGTAGATACTATCCTATCGGTCAAGGTACTTTGAGAAAAGAAGGTGAAAAAGGTCCTGTGAATGAAGAATTCTATTTTTTTATAAGGGAACCACATTGTCTTGGCTATCAAGAAGACAAAGAATGGACGATTGAATCCTGGAGGATTGACCAGGGCGTTGATATTTACGATGAAATGAATAGAGAATGGAAAGAGGTTCAGCTACGAAGGAATCCTCTCCTGAAAGAGCTTGATACCAATCAACAGGCTCAGATTTATACTGCATGTTATGATGTAGACAGATTTAGAAGATATGTATTTGAAAGTAAGTTTCTTAATGTATTTGATATTGAAAAAGAAGAAATTGAGAGAATAAAAAATGATGAAATAGCTTTGATGAAATTCGGGTTTAAATACATAAAATATATTTTGATGCTTGAAGAGACTCTGAAAATAAAAAAATAATATCTAGAGAATAAATAAGGGGGTTTTATGTCAGAGATCAAGAAGATGTACAGAACTATTATGGCTGATCACTTCCCTGCTGAAATTACTATCAAGTTCGGAGACCAGATCCTGATATATAGAAAAAGGACATGGAAGATACCCGATGAGAAGACAGGAGAATTAATAGAGAAAGGTCTTAGATATGGCGAGAATCCAGACCAGGAGGCTGCACTCTATGAATTGATTAACGGGAACCTTATTCTTGGGAATTGCCAGTTTATACAGCCTGGTAACGGACTTGTAAGCAGTATAACAGAAGAAGATATGATTCAGGCCGGAAAACACCCGGGTAAGACTAACCTTACAGACCTTGATAATGGTCTGAATATTATAAAGTATCTTATGGATCGTCCTGCTGCAGTAATATTGAAGCATAATAACCCATGCGGTGTAGCATATGGTCAGACACTTGCTGAGGCATATGACAGGGCTAATATGGCAGACCGCATCGCAGCCTTTGGTGGATGTCTTGTTGTTAACAGGGCAATGGATAAAGATACAGCAGAACTCGTCAGTAAAAATTATCTTGAAGTTGTAGCTGCTCCTGATTTTGAAAATGGGACGATAGAGATACTTTCGAGAAGAAAAAACCTGAGAATAATAAGGATCAGCAAGATTTATGAACTGGAGAAATATAGAACAATTAGATTCATTGACTTTAAATCTTTGATTGACGGTGGCATTATTGTGCAACAATCTCCTATAAATAAGATAAGGACAAAAGAAGACTTTTTGCCCGCAAGGTCAACATATCAGGGGAAAGAATATGTTATTGAAAGAATGCCGACTGAAAAGGAATATGAAGATATGCTCTTTGGATGGAATGTAGAACAGGGTATTACATCAAACTCTGTGATATATGTAAAAGATGGCGTTACAGTTGGGATTGGCACAGGTGAACAGGACAGGGTTGGTGTGGCAGAGATAGCGGTCTTCAAGGCATATACAAAATATGCTGATGCTTTATGTTTTAAAAAATATGGTGTTCCTTATAAGACATTTGAGCTTGATGTGAAAAATGGGAAAAGAGATAAAGATGCTCTTTTAGAGATAGATGAAGAGACTAAGAAGAATAAAGGCGGACTTATTGGCTCTATAATGGTCTCTGATGCATTCTTCCCTTTTAGAGACGGAGTAGATGTTGGCATTAAAGAGGGTATAACAGGGATTGTTCAGCCAGGTGGCTCTGAGAGGGATTTTGAATCTATCATAGCCTGTAATGAGGCTAATCCAAAGGTAACGATGGTCTTTACAGGACAGCGTGCATTCAAACACTAAATTATAGAACTTCTCTCTATATGATTGATAAATTTCTTTAGCCTTTCTCTGTCTTCATCAGACATCTCAAGAAATTCTATCCCTAAGTCATATAGTTTGGGTTCTTCTTCTCTTACAATGTGGCATGAAGCAATCCTGCCTGTAAGTGTAACAGGTTCGTCCTCAGGAAGGAATACCTCCATCTGCAATCTATTTTCTATATTAGGTGAGTGTTCACTCTCTATTAACATACCACCAAGGCTGAGTTCTTTTATCTTGCAACTTTCAAAGAAATCTGTTACCTCCTCTGGAGTAACTATCTGAAATCTTATATAAAGCCTTCTACCACTGCTCTGAAAAATATCAACATCTTTATCAGCCTCTTTCTTTTGGTCCTCAATGAATCTTGCTATCTTCCTTCTCGTCTCATCAGTAAGATTTATGAATTCCATCCCTGCATGATATATTGGTATCACTTCTCCTTTTGGATTTCTCTCGCTTTTACCTAATAAACACCATGCAACAACGCTTTTTATGGAGATAATCTTGTCTTTGTGTCGTAATTTTAGTATGTGTTCACTTCCTGGATTTAACCTTTTATCTGTCTCTACTAACATACCTCCAACGCTCATATCTAAAATTTTTACATTTTTGGCAAATAACATCTTGCCATCAATTCCCATCCCCTCTATCTTGAATCTTTTATATCTCCTTCTTTCCTGCATTATGCTTTTTAAATCAGTATATCATATATCTTGGATATCTATAATAGTATAATGTTATTTGTAGTGAAAAAGCATATTAATTACGTGATATATGTATAAAAAAATTAATTTTATTAATTAAAAATCGTTTATAGCTAAATGAAAGAGAAAGATATAGATTATCTTAGACCATTTAGGCTCTCTTTCCCGGATGATGAGAAAATCTATGACTGGCTTTCACCCCTTCTAAATGCATATTATATTGTGGATAAAGGAATCGCTGAGGCTATTAGAAGAGAAAAGAAAAGGAAGAGAAGAGTTGCTTGCGCTAAAGGTTGTTCAAACTGTTGTAGAACCCATAAAACCATACCTGTTTATCCCCTCGAACTTGTTGGAATCTCTTGGTATGTCATAGAAAAGGTTTCAGGTAATGAGAGGGAAATACTTAAAAGCAATCTGAGGTATTACAAGGAAAATGAACCTTGTCCTTTTTTGTTGAATGGTTCATGCATAATACACCCTATGCGACCAGTATCGTGCAGACAGTTTATTGTTTTCAGCAAGCCATGTGCTGAAGGAGAAGACCCTTATTATACAAGAATCAAAGATGTTCTAATGCCTCCTAAAAATTATATTGAAGAGGCTTTTTTTATTATGCTTCCTTTTTATGGCGTAAAAGATGAATCTGAACGTAGAAAGGCTATCAAGAGCGGTGCAATCCATAAAATGGTCAAACTCATCCAGACGTGTAACTGGAAAAGCCTTGCTGATAAAATGGATGACTTTGATAAACTAAGAAATAATAAAACACAAATATACTAAAACTCACCTGAATATAGATAAATAGATATCCTCCTTTTTATGCATTAATGTAAAAGAAGGAGAAAGTTCGCTAATGATAAACTGTATTATTTCCTCAGGTTTTACATAAAAGAGCTCTATATCTCTTCGGGGAACATAGTATGTAAGAAGATTTAAGTAAAGTGCTTCTTTGCATAAATAAAAAAGCTTTTTGAGAATGTTTTTCATAGACTCTTCGATACCTGCAATCCTGAGGTTAAATACCCCACAGATAAAAATAATATCAAAAGACCTGTTAAAATCTGTTTCTTCTATGTCTATTGCGATAAATTCTGTTTCAGGATATTTCTTTCTTGCAAATTCAATAAGATTTTCATTTATATCAATACCGCAATAAAGGACATCAATACCTTTTGTTCTTAAATATCCATAAAAATCTCCTTTTCCACATCCAAAATCAAGCACACTCTTACCTGAAAAATCACCTGCTATACTTATAAGTGTTTCATATCTTAATAACTGTCCCTCAGGTGTCCATCTTAAAGCCTGAGGTTTATCACCGAAGTCCCTGAAATGTCTATTATAAAAATCAAGTAGCTCCTTTTTACTAAGAGGGTCCATATACTTTGCTATAATAATAGCATAATAGTATGAACCTTATTTATTATGATAAGTTTTCTTCTTTTAAAAATTCTTAATTAAGGAGAATATATGGAACAGAAAAAGAGGGTAAGGCTTTATTCTCTTACAACATGTCCTACATGTAAGAAGATGAAAAATATTCTTGATAAACATAACATAAAATATGAACTTATTGAGGTTGATATGCTTGATAGCGGAGAGCAATGGGTAACCTCAAAGGAGGTCAAGAGATATAATCCTGCAGTAACTTATCCCACACTTGTTATAGAAGAAGTTATTTTAGAACCTGATGAAGATGCAATTAAAGAGGCACTGGATATAAAATGACACCAGAACGTCTTTATGAGATACTTTATAAATATGCAGAATCGCAGGGCATCCAACTTAATAAGGATAAAGAATTCGTTCTTGAGATACTTGAAGGACTTTTGAAAAATGAAGCAAGATATGGTTATCGTTCTTGTCCATGCAGGCTTGCAACAGGTATAAAAGAAAAAGATGCTGATATTATATGTCCATGCGTTTATAGAGACCCTGATATAAAGGAATATGGAAGTTGCTATTGTATGCTATATGTATCAAAAGATTGGAATGAAGGAAAGATAAAACATATTAAAGTCCCTGAGAGAAGAAAGACTGATGTATAAATAAAGGATAGAAGATGTTTTTTAATATCACTTCTCTATCTGATCTAAAAAGAGCTAAATGGGTTCATAACCATATAATTTGGGATATAGAACCAAAACAACTCATGGAACCAAAATATAAGCAGATTAAGGAAGGTAAAGAAGATTCAAAGACAATCGCTGGTTATCTGTTTTATATTGATAAAATGGGCAAAAAACCAGCACTGTTTTTAATGTTGCATACTGCTATGGGTTATGCAGAAACAGTGGCTAAGATTGATGAAATTCCTGAAGAACTCATATTAGAAGCTATTGAGGAGAATAAAAACAAGGAATTTTTTGGAATGTGCCCTATCAACAAGAGAATTGAAGAATGGCTTAAAAAAGAATTAGGAATAAAAGAAGATTCAAAACTAAAATAAAAACACTCCTCCTTTTAAGAAATGTATCTTTGTAAAAAATTCAATATCTAAATTATTTATTAAATAGCGATTATATTAAAAACCTACTTTTTTCTATGTGTTGCGCAGTATATAGATTTCCCTTGCACAGGATTCTTACATTTTTTGCCTTTTGTTGTTTTTGCTGCGCAAGTAGCCTTTTTTGCCTTCGCCATTTGTTCCTCCTTCAAGATTTTCCTTAGTATAGCATAAAAATTTGAAAGTAAAAATATTTCCATAATCTTTAATGTCACTCTGAATTTTTTAATGTCTCAGATAAGCATTGTTAAAAGAAGCTGAAAAGGGTTGTGCATGACAGTCACGGATATTTGAATGATTAATTAAGTTATAATTGATAATAAGGAATTATGAAAGATGTGTCAGAGCTATACAGCGAGTCTTTGAGTGAAAAAATTGATAAACTTGAAAGAGAAAGAAAGAGAGAATATGAAATTTTGTTTGATGAACTTGTGTCAGAGGGAATGGTGCGTTCAGATATTCATGTTGAAATGGCATTAGAACTTGAAAAAAAGTTTTTGAGACTTTTTATAGAGTATGCAATAATGCAATTTGAAGGATTAAAGAATAACCCGACAATCGATATCAATGAATTGGAAAAGGAATACAGACGCGGAATAGATACTTTTTTTAGTAATTCTTTGAAGAGGATGATCGGTATTATAAATAATGTGCGTAGCTCAATAAAGGAAGAATTTGCTATGGAACAGCTTGAAGAAATTAGATTAGAGGCTTCAAAGAAATTAGAGAAAGCAAAAGAATTAAATAAAGATTACAGAAATAAGTTATGAGTTATCTCTGATTTTTATGCCTGATACAGACCGCAATAACAAATTAAAAGATATTTTGAAAAAAGGCATTATGTTCGCTGGTGCTATTACGAGATCTTTAATTGGAATAGGGGCGATAGCCCTTATTTTTCTCTCTTTGAGGAAGAAAAAAGGGAAATGATAATTTAAAACTTTTTTACAAATTCTGTGAAGTTCTTCAAAATCTTTAGACCGAGTTTCTGACTCTTCTCAGGATGAAATTGTGTAGCAAAGATATTATCTCTCCAGACCATTGAAGCAAAAGTAACTCCATAGTCTGTAATTGTAGCTATCAAGTCATTATCATAAGGCATAACGTAATATGAATGGACAAAGTAAAAGAATTTTTCATCATCTATATCTTTTAAAATGGGAGGTTTTCTTATTATCTTTACTGTGTTCCATCCCATATGCGGTACCTTAAGGCTATTTTCAGGAAATCTAATAACCTTTCCTTTAAAGATATCAAGTCCTTTACTAAAACCAAATTCTTCTGATTCTGTAAACAATATCTGAAGACCAAGACAGATACCAAGATATGGCTTACCTTTCTGGATTGCCCTGACAACAGGGTCTAAGAGGGACATCTCCATAAGATTTCTCATGGAGTCTCTGAATGCTCCTACACCCGGAAGGACAATAGCATCTGCATCATCAAGAACTTTTGGTGTAGAGGTCACTTTAACATCAGCTCCAACTTTAAGGAAACCTTTTTCTACACTCCTCAGGTTACCCATTCCATAATCAACGATAGCTATCACGATTTTATTATACAATATCCAAAATAAGACATTTGATGGTGAAATAGCAAAGAATCCAGTCTTTTTGTCTTTCTGGATTCCCCGATCAAGTCGGGGAATGACGACTTTGGAAACAGAGTTTGCTACTTACATTTGATAGTGGAATATAGTAAGATTTGGTAAATAAGATCATGTCCAAATTAGTTGGCACAAAAATGTAGCCGCAGACTTTAGTCTGCGTTGTAAGTAGTTTTAATGTCAATATCTGATTTCATCGAAACCTTAAAAAAAGACAGTAGATTTAGTCGACAGATTATGGAATTACGGTATATTCCGGCAATACAGGCAAGATATGAAAAAATCACTCTATCACAAAGTCTCAGAGATGCTTTAAAAAAACTGGGCATTGATAAATTCTTCAGCCATCAGGTGGAGGCTATTGATTTGATAAGAAAAGGGGAGAACGTCGTTGTAATGACTCCTACTGCGAGTGGAAAGACTTTGATATACAACATCCCAGTTATTGAATCCATAATTGAAAACCCTGAGAATAAGGCACTATATATATTCCCTTTAAAGGGGCTTGAACAGGACCAGGTAAAAAACCTTAATAAACTTTTTTATTCTACAACGACATCTTTTCCCCACATATCAATCAGTACTTATAAATCTTCTTCTCATTTTAAAGGCTCTTTGCGTTTCGCAGAGATTTACGATGGTGACACAACTGCTTATCGTAGAAAGAAGATAAGAGAGGCATTTCCCAATGTCATCTTTACAAACCCTGATATGCTTCATCTTGCATTGAATCCTTTTCACAGGAAATGGGAAGGTTTTTTCAGAAACCTCA
>JBNAVX010000025.1:0-34723 GCA_049700155.1 Thermodesulfovibrionales bacterium | reverse complement strand
ACCTTATGTTATGCAGGTTTGTTTTATGAATTTAGATTATTTTGGACAGCAATGAAGTTGGTTAGAGGTGAAGAAATTAAGAGGGGATTAAAGGGGTGTGTTAGGTTTGTTTTTATGAAATTATATTATTTTATACTGCAATGAGAATATAATATTAATTAAAATTAATTAATGTTAATTAATAAAAATAAAAAATAAAATTTTTTGCTTGACATTATTTTAATTTTAATGATATTAAGTTACCGTTTATGGATAAACAAAGAAAGGAAAAAAATCCAAAATCAGGGTTTAATAAAGTAAAGGAATTCAGAGAGATGGCTGCATTAAGCATAGCTGAACTGGCAAGACGTGCTGGTCTTGTTCCACAAACCATTTCAAAGATGGAAAGGGGTATTGCAACGAGTAGGAACTCTAAATTAAAAGTTGCAAAGGCTTTAGGGAAGAGATTTGAAGAGGTATTCCCATCAGATGATAAATAGTTACACCTCTTCAGATATACTGTCTATTCAGGAAAATAAAGATATATTATATACCCTATCTCAGGAGATAAAAAAACCTCTTATATATGCAGAGACTCTTCTTTTAAAATTATCATCAGAACAACCAGCTTCAGATAGAACTCTCTCTGATGAAGATTTATCAAATATTTTAGTGATGAAAGAGGATGTTTACAGGCTATCTGAATTAATAACAAGACTTCATGAGTCTCTGGTGCCTAAAAGAAAACCACTGAAGAAAAAATGCATATTTAATGGTTTCATAGGCAATTCACCATCTATAAAGCAGGTATTTAGATTAGTTGAAAAGATTTCTGAAACTGACAGTACAGTCCTGATTACAGGTGAAAGTGGAACAGGGAAAGAACTTATCGCAAAGATTATCCACTTCAACAGTGAACGATCTCAAGGACCTTTTGTACCAATAAACTGCGCTGCAATTCCTAAGGATCTCTTAGAATCAGAAATCTTTGGTCATGAAAAGGGTGCTTTCACAGGTGCACTACAGACAAGGATAGGACGTTTTGAGCTTGCTCATAAAGGAACCATCTTCCTTGATGAGATAGGAGAATTAGACCCCTCGTTACAGGTAAAACTATTGAGGATTTTACAGGAGAGAGAATTTGAAAGAGTAGGAGGTATTAAGACTATAAAGACAGATGTCAGAATACTTGCTGCAACAAACAAAGACCTTGAAAAAGCTACAAAGGAAGGTAAATTCAGAGAGGATTTATACTACAGGATAAATGTAATACCTCTTTACCTGCCACCTCTAAGAGAGAGGACTGAAGATATACCACTTCTTATAGATTACTTTGCTGCTAAATTTGCACAAAAAAGAAAGAGAGAGGCTCTTAAGTTTACCCCTGATGCTTATGAGCTGATGATGCAGTATAAATGGCCAGGAAATGTGAGGGAACTCGAAAACCTTTTAGAGAGGCTGACAATATTAAAGACTGATTCTACTGTCACATCATCAGACCTACCAGAAAAATTTCATCACATCTCAGAACACATAAGGGATGAACTTTCATATCCTGTAAAGACAATAGAGGTTGGCATTCCAGAATGCGGGATTGATATTAATTCAGTAGTTAGTGATATAGAAAGGAAGTTGATTCTGAAGGCACTTGAAAAGACAGGTGGGGTAAAGAACAGGGCAGCAAAGATACTGGGTTTAAACAGGACTACTCTTATAGAGAAGATGAAAAAGATGGGGATCGAGCTTAAAAAAACAGTTATTAGCCTGCCAAACAACTAAACTCTTGTCAGTTATCTGACACATCATTTAAAAAGATAATTCTGTAAATTCAATGGTTTATATTCAGGCATAGTTGTTGCAGAAATAAAGGCATGAAGATAATAATTTCTATATTGATGTTCATTACAATCCAAATGTCATCATATGTTGTTGCATATAATCTTGAGACTCATCCTCTCGAAAAAGCAAAAGGATTTATAGAGTCACACAATCCTCATGAGGCGATCGAGATACTGTCAAAATATAAACCAGCATCTCATGAGTTGTCTTTATACCACTATATTTATGCAAATGCATATGAGCTTCTGAAAAGACCACATGATACCATAACTCATCTCAGAATGGCTTATATATATTCCCCTGATGATAGTACAAAAGAACGCCTGCTCCTTGAAAGAGCTGAGGCTTATATGAAGATTGGATACTATTCTGAAGCTTCTTTGATCTTCAAGATATTCTTAAAAACCTTCCCAGATTCTATCTATAAGGAAAGAGTATATCAAAAACTTGCTGACTCTCTTTACATGATTGGTTTATTTAACGAAGCTATAGAATCTTATGAAAAGGCTGGAAACACATACAGGGCATTATATGGAAAGGCAAATTCCCTTCATGCTATAGGAAAGATAAAAGAAGCTCATGAGCTTTACATGGCCTTAATGAAAAAAGATAGGAAGTATTTAGAATCTTCACAGGAGAGTCTTTACACATTAGGTGAGAACTTCAGACTCCTTGGAGAATATCCGGTAGCAAGGATATATTTCAATTTGGTAAAAGATTCACCCTGGAAATACAGGGCATACAAAAGCCTTGGTCTTATTGATAGTGAAGAAGGACGATTTGATACCGCGATTAAATATTTTAAATCCTCTCTCCTTTCACCAGAGAAAAATATAATACGCCAGAGTCTTCTTGGCTTAGCAGATGTTTCTATAAAAAGAGGCAGGACAGAAGAGGCAAAATCTCTACTTTTACAGATAAAAGAAAGATATCCTTATGGTAAAGAATATGATGAAGCTTTATATCTTTTATCCCAGATATATAAAAAAGAGGGCAGATTAAAAGATGCCGTGACCCTGCTAAAAGAATTAATTTTCAGGCAGACACCAGATAAAAGGGCACTTGATGAGTTTGAAGTCTTACTCCTTGAAGCAGAAAATAATAATATAGAAGATTTTTTGACCTTATGGAGATCTGTTGGAAACAGATTGTTAGAACCCTCGCGTTCACAGTCACTCTTAAAGATTGCCAAAGCCTTAAGGTATTCTGGAAAGGATTACCTGCAACTCTGCACCTGGCTTTCAAAGTATGGCTCAGAAGAGGTGAAGCCTGAAAGCAATCTTCTGATCTCAGGGTTTTATGCTGACCTTGGTGATACGAAGAAGGCAATCAAATATCTCAAAGGTATAAAGCAAGAGGATGACAGAATTCTACGTGTAAAATTAAAGATATATCTGATAGAAGAAGACTACAAAAATGCAACCCAGACTGCTTTAAGAATTAAAGATATCCAGCAGGATGAGCTTATCTTTCTCGTGGATGCTCTTAAATCAGCAAAGAATAATCAGAAAATCTTGAGAGCCATTGAAAATGCGATTAAAAGACCATTTCCTTTTCCATCAATATATATAAAATTAGGTGACGTATATTATGAATTAGGTAAAGATACAGAATCACTTAAACATTATAGAACTGCCTTATCACTTTATAGAAACGGCAAAAGATTAGAACCTGATGACCTGAGCTGGGTTCTGTACAGGATTTCAGTCCTTTCTGATGTTGATACTCCAATAGATATCCTTAAAGATATACAGGGTGGTTCTACTTTAAACCGATTCTCAAGGCTTGTATTGAAGGAAATGAGTATAAAGGATAGAATGGAGAGGATGTTTTAATGTCAGTAGATCTTCTCAATGAGGCATTTCAGAAATTTACCTTAGCCTCAAAAAGTCTTGAAAATTATTACAACCTTTTGCATGAGAGGGTGAAATACTTAACAAATGAACTTGAAAAGAAGAATAGACAACTTGAATCAGCTCTTTCAGATGCAGAGAAAAACAAAGATTTCTTAAATGCCATACTCCACAGCCTTGAAGAGGCTATAATCGTTATTGATCCTGATGAAAAGATAACCATGCTAAATAAATCTGCTGAGGAACTATTTGGTCTATCTATATCAGACGCATCTAATAAAACTTTCAGGGAACTTGATTTCTCTATAGAAGATACAGGCACAGAAAAGATATTAAATATTAATGGTAAGAGATATACAGTCATCCTTTCTCGTTCACCTGTAGTTGATTCACAGAATAATTTAAGAGGAACAGTGATACTTATAAAGGATATCACAAGATTAAAGGAACTCGAAACCCAGCATGAAAGAAATCAGAGATTAATAGCGATGGGTGAAATGGCTGCAAAAATAGTCCATGAAATAAGAAATCCTCTCTGTAGTATAGAGATATTCTCAACGATGCTTGAGAATGAACTTGCTGATACTTCGCATCTTGAACTTGCAAGGGGGATATCGAGTGGAATAAATAATCTTAATAATATTCTCACAAATATGCTGTTATTCGCCAAACCACATAAGCTTACCATGAAAGAAATATATCTGGACAAAGTATTAGAAGATTCTCTTTTAATGTTCATACCTATAATGAAATCAAGAAATATCTCATTGCATAAAACTATTTTTAAGTGTGAGATTTTAGGAGATTCAGAGTTACTGAAGCAAGCTATTATAAATATAATCATGAATGCTATTCAGTCAATGTATACGGGCGGGATACTTGATATATGGCTTGAAGAAAATAAAACATCTAAAGTCTTACATATAAAAGATACTGGTGAAGGTATTGATAGTGGAGACTTAGAAAAGATTTTTAACCCTTTCTTCAGCAGAAAAGACTCAGGCACAGGACTGGGGCTTACCATTGCATCCAATATATTGCAGGCACATAAAGGTTATATAAAGGTCAACAGTGAAAAAGGTAAAGGGAGTATATTCAGTCTTTACTTTCCAACAAAGGAGGCTCATGGATTCAATTGAGACAAAGCCTATATTAGTAGTTGATGATTCACCGCAGATGCGTATAGCACTCAAAGAGGCATTACAGAAACTCGGTCACAGAGTTGTTTTATGTGAAAATGGCATAAATGCTATCGAGAAACTTCATCAATATGACTTTTCATTAATTGTCACAGATATGAAGATGCCCAAGATGGATGGTTTGACATTTTTGAAGGAGGTAAGGCAATCGGTTGGCAACCTCCCTGTCCTTGTCATCACAGGATTCGGAACGATTGAAAATGCTGTTGAGACGATGAAAGAAGGGGCAACTGACTATATTATGAAACCCTTTTCATTCGAGATTCTTAAAAAGGCAATTGATAATATTCTTGCGAGGACGAAACAGGGAAAAGAGATTTTAACCAGAAATCCAAAGATGCAAGACATCATAAACGTTATCAACAACCTTGCCTTGAGTGACATCACAGTCCTCATCCATGGCGAAAGTGGTACAGGTAAGGAACTTGTAGCGAGACAGATACATAGATTGAGTAAGAGGGCAAATAGACCATTTATTGCAGTAAACTGTGCAGCAATACCTGATAACCTTCTTGAATCCGAGCTCTTTGGTCATGAAAAAGGTGCCTTCACAGGAGCTATAGAAAAGAAGATAGGGAAGTTTGAATTAGCAAAAGGTGGAACCATGTTGCTGGATGAGATTGGTGAGATGTCAATGATCCTTCAGGCAAAACTCCTCAGGGTTTTGCAGGAAAGAGAGATTGACAGAATTGGAGGAAAAGAATCTATTCCTGTTGATGTCCGTGTATTAGCAACTACAAATAAAGATTTACATAAGGAATGCATGGAGGGTCGTTTCAGAGAGGACCTTTACTACAGGCTAAATGTATTTCCTATCAACATCCCACCATTGAGAGAGAGACCAGAAGATATCCCATTGCTTGCGATGCATTTTATGAAAATATTTTCTGAAAGGTCTCATAAAGATATCAGAGGTTTCAGCGAAGAAGCGATGGATCTTCTTAAGAACAGACAGTGGCGTGGGAATGTTAGAGAATTAGAGAATGTTGTACAGAGGGCTGTATTCCTGTGCAGAGGAGATCTCATAGAAGTTTCTGACCTTTTGCTTGAAGATGATGTGATGTGCTTAACAAAGAGCGGGAACTTAAAAGAGGCAGAAAAAAAACTTATATTGCAAACTTTAAAGGAGGTTAATGGTAACAAGACAAAGGCTGCAAAAATCCTTGGCATTAGCGTCCGGACAATACGGAACAAATTAAATGAATATGGGAAAAATTTTCCTGAAATGTAAAATTGTTCAGTTAAAAATATTCAGTCAGGAGAGTTTTTAAGATAAAACGAATGTTGATAAAAAGAATCATCCTGATAAGATTTAAAGGTTTTAACAGGATGTATTTTTTATATGGCACAGTAATTGTTAAAAAGAGTTTGAATGGGTGATGGATTTAAGATATTAGAACGACTGATACATTTTACAAACCTGAGGCATGGGGTCATAGTCTCTAATATTGCCAATGTTGATACACCTAACTTTAAAGCAAGGGACATTAATTTTGAACAGATACTGAATGATGAGATCATTGAGATGAAGACCACAAACCCCTTTCACATAAAGAATGAGAATTATAGTTTATTAAATAAAGTAGATGAAGGCTCAGGACAACAATGGATTGATAGAAATGATGTTGAACTTGATATGGAGGTTGCGAAGATGACCCAGAATGCGCTTCTGTTCCAAGCTGCTATAAAAATGCTATCAACAAAGATTAAGATGTTTAAAAATGCACTGAGGAGGCAATAATGAGTTCTTTTAGTGTCTTTGAGGTAAGTGCATCTGCACTCAATGCACAGAGACAAAGGATGAATGTCATTGCATCTAATATGGCAAATGTCCATTCTACAAGAACAGAAGAAGGAGGACCATATAGGAGAAAAGATGTAATTTTCTCTGCCATGTCACTTCAGTCAGATCCAGACAGTCATCTTATAGGTGTCAAAGTTACTGACATTGTCCCAGATATTTCACCATTCAAAAGAATTTATGACCCTGGACACCCTGACGCTGACAAGGATGGATATGTAATGATGCCAAATGTAAACTCACTTGAAGAGATGGTCAATATGATGATGGCATTCAGGGCATATGAGGCATCTGTTTCTGCCTTTAATACCTCAAAAATGATGGTAATGAAAACACTAGAATTAGGGAGAGTATGATGTCGGACATAAAGATAACTTTTTCAGATAAGCCCCAGGAATTTTCACAGATTAAGTTTGAAAAGCAAAATCCTTTCAAAAATACTTCTAAGGCAGAAGGATTTGATAAGTTTATGAAAGATGCTATTAATAAAATCTCAAATATAGAGGGAGAAGCAGAAAAGGCGGTAAAAGAACTCGCATCAGGTGGAGATATCATTCAGGCAGTTATTGCGATGGAGAAGGTTGACATGTCTTTTCAATTGATGATTGAGGTAAGAAATAAGTTATTGAGTGCCTATGATGAGATTATGAGGATGCAGGTATAATGTTTGATATCAATCTTATAAAAGAACAGATAAAAGCCATTCCTGTAAAGAAAAAGATACTCTTACTTGTAGTAATTGCCTCGGTAATAACTTCTTTAATCTTATTCTTTGCATGGGTTCAGAGAGCTGATTACCAGATACTTTATTCTAATCTTACTGAAGAAGATGCAGCGTCAATCATACAGAAATTAAAAGAGCTCAAGGTTCCTTATAAGACCTCATCAGGTACAGTAATGGTTCCTTCAGATAAAGTATATGATGTCAGACTCCAACTTGCATCCCAGGGACTTCCACAGGGTGGAGGTGTTGGTTTTGAGCTCTTTGATAAAACAAGCTTTACCATGACAGATTTTGTTCAGAAATTGAACTATAGAAGGGCACTCCAGGGAGAACTGGCAAGGACTATCAGGTCTCTCTCTGAAGTAGATCAGTGCAGGGTTCATCTTGCTGTTCCAGAAAAATCCCTCTTCATGACTGAAGAAGAAAGACCGAAGGCATCTGTGCTTGTAAAATTAAAACAGGGAAGAAGTTTATCTCAGAGTCAGGTCCAGGGAATAGTGCATCTTGTCTCAAGCAGTGTAGAGGGTCTCGATCCAAAAGATGTAGCGGTAGTAGACAGTAGAGGAGAGATGCTTACATCAGCAATGGAAGGTTCTTTTGGAATCACAAACACTCAGAGGGAATATCAGCAAAATATAGAGAAAGACCTTGAGAACAGGATCATCGGGATTCTTGAACCTGTAGTAGGTAGAGGTAAGGTGAAAGCAAAGGTTTCAGCAGAGATAGATTTCACAAAGATAGAAAAAACAGAAGAAAAATTCGACCCTGACAGTCAGGTTGCAAGGAGTGAGCAGAAGATTGTAGAAAAAACCACGAATGGTAATAAAGGCGGTGTGCCGGGTGTTTCATCAAACCTTCCTGCAAAACCTGCAACTCCAACCTCTTTATCACAGATGCAATCAGAAAAGAAGAGTGAGACCATAAATTATGAGATCAGTAAGGTAACAAGCCATATTATAAATCCTTCAGGAGAGATTAAGAGGCAATCTGCAGTCGTCCTTGTAGACGGTACTTACACTGCCCAACAGGGTTCAACAGAAAAGAAATATACTCCCCGTACCTCTGAAGAGATCTCACAATTTGAGGACATGGTGAAGAAAGCAATAGGTTTTAAGGCTGAAAGAGGAGATGAGGTGAGGGTAGTCAATATGCCTTTTGAGACTACTTTACAGGAAGACCTATCAGAGCCAAAGAGAGAGGTCATTCCATATCTCATCAGATTGGCAAAATATATCGTCCCACTAATTGCACTCGTACTTGTGTTCCTGTTTGTAATAAAGCCATTAATGAAAGCTCTCACAAGCTCACCCCTTACACAGTCTGCCCAACTTTCATTACCCAAGACTGTAAGTGAGATAGAAAGGACTATGGAGATAGAAAAAAGACCCGGGGTTGATGGTTTTATTGAATGGACGAAGAAGAATCCAAAAGAGGCATCTAATCTCATAAGGAACTGGATAGAAGAGGAGTGATATGCAGTTAAATGGATATGCAAAGGCAGCGATATTTCTCAGCTCAATAGGAGAAGATGCTGCTGCTGAGGTTCTCAAGCATCTTGATGTGAAAGATGTAGAAAAGGTATCTAAATATATGACAAGGCTAAGAAAGATTAAAAAATCTACCATCCAAGAAGTAATCAAAGAAGCACAGGAGATGTTGTCAAAGGAAGAAATATATATTGAAGGTGAAGAATTAGCCAAGAGGATACTCTCTAAGAGGCTAAGTGAAGAGGAAGTGAAGAGGATTTTAAAATCTGCTGTAGATGAGAGTGCTCTTGAGACCTTAAAGTTAATTGACCCTAAAACACTCTTAAATTTTCTAATAGGGGAGCATCCCCAGACAATCGCACTTATTATCAGTCTATTAGAACCTGCCCAGGCTGCAGAGATCCTGACTTCATTACCAGAAGAATTGATGGCTGATGTTACCATGAGAATTGCAATGACTGAAAAGATATCCCAGACCGCAATTGAAGAGATAAATGAAGTTCTCAAAGGAAATCTTAAAATAAGTAAGGGTAAAGAAAAAAAGATTGGAGGCGTAAAGATCGTTGCAGAGATATTGAATCAGTGTAACAGGACATATGAGGAGACGATTCTCGAAAAGATTACTGAAAAGAATAGTAACCTTGCAGAGTCAATCAGACAGCATATGTTCGTATTTGATGACCTTGTTAAAGTTGATGATAAGGGAATCCAGACCATATTGAAAGAGGTAAGCACAGATGAGCTCGCTATCGCCCTTAAAACATGCTCTGAAGCATTGAAAGAAAAGATATTCCGTAATATGTCTCAGAGGGCTGTGCAGATACTTAAAGAAGAGATGCAGACAAAAGGACCTGTCAGGGTTTCTGATGTTGAAAAGGCTCAACAGGGTATCATTAGTGTAGCAAGGAAACTTGAAGAAGAAGGGAAGATTATACTTGCTGGTAGAGGCGGAGAGGAGTTTGTTGTATAAGAATCAGGAGATGAATAATAAAGATATTGTCCAATTTAAAATGCCTCTTTTAGGAAAAAGCCCCAGAGAGGAATCTACTTTAGGGACTGATGAATTATCTATGAAACAGAAATTAGAGGTTATAGAGAGAGAAGCATATGAGAAAGGGTTTGAGGCTGGTGAAAAGGCAGGTTTCTCGATCGGTGAGCAAAAGGTAAGTATCTTAATAGAAAAGCTTGAATCAATGCTTAAAGAGATTCATTCTTTAAAAGAACAGATATTAAAAGAGCTCGAGCCTGAAATCCTGGAACTTGCATTAAGTATTGCAAGAAAGATTCTTATTAAAGAACTAAAGACAAATCCTGAGGAGATTATTGAGATGACTAAGGAAGCACTTAAGAAACTTACCAGAACAGGTCAGATAATAATAAAGATAAATCCATCTCTTTATAACCTTTTTATGAAACATAAGCCAGAGATATATGAAATCCATCAGGACATAGTCTTTGATACTGATCCATCCGTCTCTCATTCAACAATAATCGCGCCTAAAGAGGAGATAGTGACTGATATTGATGAACAACTAAAAAATCTGATCAGAGACATAGGATACAAACTTGTCAAGGATTGACCTCGCGCCCTATAAAGAAGCTATTGCAAAAGCAGAGCCTCTAAAGGTTTATGGAAAGGTCGTAGAGATTACAGGAATTATTATTAAAGCAACAGGTCTGAAAGCAAGTATAGGTGAATCCTGTAAGATTTTTTCAGACAATGATTTCTCGATAGATGCAGAGGTAGTTGGATTCAGGGATGGGAAGGCGCTGCTTATGGCTATTGGTGAGCTTTCAGGAATAAAATCAGGAACAAGGGTATTATCAGCAGGCAAGAAGGTATCAATAAAGGTCTCTCCATCCTTAAGAGGAAGAGTAATAAATGATAGAGGTTTCCCTCTTGATGGAAAAGGACCTATTAGAGGTATGGAATATCCCTTATTTGCTCCAAGCCCTGACCCTTTAAAAAGACACAGGATAACAGAGCCTGTTGACCTTGGTATAAGGGCGATCAATGGTCTTCTGACATGTGGAAAAGGACAGAGGATAGGCATCATGTCAGGTTCAGGTGTTGGAAAGAGTGTATTACTTGGTATGATAGCTAAATATTCAGAGTCTTCGATTAATGTTATTGCACTTATAGGAGAGAGGGGAAGAGAGGTCAGAGAATTTATAGAGAAAGACCTCGGCGAAGAAGGGATAAAAAAATCTGTCGTCGTGGTTTCTACTTCAGAACAACCACCACTTGCAAAAGTAAGAGGTGCTATGGCTGCAACAGCGATAGCTGAGTATTTTAGAGAAAGAGGAGAAAATGTCCTCCTACTGATGGATTCTCTCACCCGTGTTGCACAGGCACAGCGTGAAATCGGACTCGCTATTGGAGAACCTCCAACAGCAAAAGGTTACACTCCATCAGTATTCACCCTCCTTCCTAAATTACTTGAACGTGTTGGCACATCAGAAAAAAAAGGGAGTATAACAGGTATATATACAGTTCTTGTAGAAGGAGATGACCTTTCAGAACCTGTTGCTGATGCAGCGCGTGCTGTATTAGACGGCCATATAGTCTTGTCAAGAGAACTGGCAATAGAAAATCACTATCCCTCCATAGATGTCTTGCAGAGCATCAGCAGGGTGATGCCTGATATTACGGATATCAGACATCAAAAATATGCATCAAAGTTTATTGAGACCCTTGCTACATACAAGAAATTTGAGGACCTGATAAATCTTGGTGCATACAAAGAAGGAACGAATCCGAAGGTTGATTATGCAATTAAGATGATGGAAAGACTAAAAAATTATCTAAAACAAGATATCTCTGAAAGACACGATATCTCTAACAGCATACAGGACCTCTATCTTATATTTGAAGAGAGTGAGAAGAACAGATGATAAAGACAAAGATTAAGAAAGCTATGGAACTTAAAAGATACAAGAAAGAACAACTTGAAATCTCTGTTCAAAAGAGCAGAAATGAGTTAGAAGGAGAATATGCAAAATTAGAATTTATAATAAACAATTACGAACAGATTGTTGATGAATTCAACAAAAAACACAAAGAGGGATTAATAAATGCACAGGAGCTCGATTTTTTCTATAACTATATATTCTATTTAACTAAACAGATAGAACAGCAAAAGAAAAATGTATCTTTAAAATTTGAAGAAGTTGAGATGAAACAGAAAGGTCTTATGAATGCCCATATAGAAAAGAAACTTTTTGAGATTTTATATAACAAGATCTCCTCTGAAGAGATCAGGACAAAGATGAAAGATGAACAAAAAGAAGCAGATTTTCTGTTTCTCTCAAAGAAAAACAGGAGATGAAGAAAGGATATAATCTAACAGGAAGATCAGTGGATAGACCTTTCAGAAAAACTATCCATGTTACTTTGGTCATCTTACTAATTTTTTGCATGTCTCCTTTTTCTGTCTATGCACAGGATGATATGCTCCAATTTATAGAGAAGAGACAAAGAGAACTTAAGGAAAAGGAAGCTTCTCTCATAAAAGAAGAGGAAAGGCTTAAAGTTATACGGAAAGACATAGATGACCGTATAGAGAAGTATTCAAAAATTTTAGCTCAGATAGAAAATCTCTTGAAGAAGGCAGAAGAGGTTCAGGATGAAAAACTTGACCGTATTGTAAAGGCTTATGAGTCTATGCCGCCTGAAGAAGCAGCAGATAAACTTTCCGCCCTTTCTGAGTCAATGGCAATAAAAATAATCAACAGGATGAAACCTAAGAAGGCTGGTACAGTAATGTCATATATGGATTCCAAGAAGGTTGCATCTCTTATTGAAGGTATGTCAAATTTCGATAAAAATTTTCCTACCAGATGAAATATTTTCTCTCTAATAAGTGATCCTGTTGGTGAAGACCTTTAATATCTGAGAGGAATTAGATACATCCCTGTCAATAATCAAGCGTGACCAATTTCTGCCTACAGAGATTCTGAAGCAGGTTCAGAATGACAATTTTCAAGCCTTTTCTAGGATTATTGTCATGCTGAATCTATTTAAGTATCTATTTGATGTATGGGAATTATAAAATCTACTGGCAAATCTGGATGCTGATTTCTTGCCTGTTTTATACCTGGCATACCTTTTGTTTAAGCTTAACCAGGAAAAATATCCGCCTGAGGCGGATTGGAACTAACTATGGACATGTTTGTGACATTTATTAGCAATCCTTTTATCAGTACAGAATTGTTAAAATCATTGAATGTTGATTCTGTTAATCTTCAACCAGACAATACCCTTTTCGAGAAAATCCTTTCTAACTTTTTAGGTACTTTACAGTTACAACAGGGTTCGCTTGAAATAGAAGAAAATACCCTTTTGCCTGTATCCTGTAACTCTGATAATAAAGGGATACCTCAGTTTTTGTCCTCCCTTATGAATAAAGATATTGAAGATATAACTTCAGAAAGTGATATAGAGGTTTCCCCTATTGTTCAAGAAAAAAAGACCTCAGATTATTATCCTGAAGATATCTATCAGAAGATTATCTTCTTATCTAAAGAAATTTATAACTATCTATTACAATCAGGTGAGTTAACTGGAAAGTTAGAAGAACAGCTTGAGAAATATGTCCATGAACTGAGTAACAACAAAGGTAATAGCTCTTTTATACCCTTAAAAGATAAATCCATTACAAATGATCTTATATCAAACATAAAAGAATGCCCAAAGTTTATTAATTACATTAATATGGACAAAAACGGGTCTGATCCTTCAGATTCAGTCTCATTAGATTCACAGATATTAAAGACATCTCTTTTGCCTTCAATAAAATCTTCAATAAAAGAGGTGATTCAGTTTTTAAATACTGAAAAAACCGAGACTGATCTCACACAAGGATATCATTCATCTCTTGATGAATCTCGTATATCAGATATCAAAGTTTCATCATATACAAGCTCTGGTAATGGAGATAAAGGGGTGTTAGAGAAAGATGTGATCCCTGTATTTATCAGGGAGATAAAATCTTTTTTATACGATGCAAATATCAGACCTTTACATACTGAAGACACATTGACTGCTTCTGAGGATATTGCTCATGGTGAAATGTCGAATGAAAAGGGACATAACCAGATGTCTAATTTCAATAAGTCTCAGGGAACAGAAAATACCTTTTTTACAATCGGAGATTCCAATGTCAGAGAACCAAAGGCTTTTGAGATCCATGATAAAACTATTACCGACGATGTTAAACAGAATAACTCATATACTGTTTCAAAGAAGGAAGATGCATCAATAGAAATCTCTATTGAGCCTGATGGGATAGGAGAGGTAGATATTGAGCTCGTCCTTGATAAAGGAGTGATTAACGCCCATATTAGTGCATCAGATACTATAGGAAAAGAGTTTTTTGAAAGGAATCTTGATAACATCATGAGGGCATTGATTAATGAAGGACTCAATATAGGAAACTTTTCTGTATTCCTTCAGAATAAACGTGGTATGGTTGTGTATAGGAATAAAGAAGAGGATATAAAAGATATTCAGATAACTGATACGAGAGTCCCCCATCTTCCATTACGAAATGAAGGTTTAATCAGTATCTTTGTCTGAATAAAAGGAGGAGAAAGATGGCAATAGAAGCAATTGATACTATAAACAGACCTCAACAGGAGGCTTCCATACAGAAAAGTCTTGGCAAAGATGACTTCTTAAAGCTTTTTGTTATGCAATTGAGATTCCAGAATCCATTGAATCCCATGAACAATACTGAGTTCACAGCACAACTCGCACAATTCAGTGCTCTTGAACAATTGAACAATATGAACGCTAAATTACAGAACCTCCTCCTATTCCAGAATTCACTGCAGAATACACTCGCCAATAACCTTATAGGAAGAATGATTAAGTTTCCAGGAAATGAGGTTTATCTGAAAGACAGGGCTGAGATTGGATATACGCTACAAGAAGATGCTCAAAATGTCAAAATATCTATCTATAATTCTAATAGTGGACCTGTCAGAGAGATTTATCTTGGTCAACAGAAATCTGGTGAGAATAATTATGTATGGGATGGGACAGATAACAGTGGGAACCTATTACCTGAAGGTTATTATAAGATTAAGGTCGAGGCATTCAATAAATCAGGAAACACTGTAGATGTATCAACTGAGGTATATAGGAAGGTAACAGGAATAACCTTTGATAACAATATAACGTATCTTGTTGTTGATAATTCTTTGAAAGTCCAATTAAGTGATATTAAAGAAATAAAAGGAGGAGAATAATATGTTAACTTCACTTTATACTGCAATAACCGGGATGAATGCAAATGGGACATGGTTATCCGTGATTGGAGACAATATTTCTAATATGAACACTGTAGGTTTTAAGTCAAGCAGAGTAGCTTTTGGAGACGTGCTTGCTGGTGTAGTAGGTTCATTACAGGTAGGGCGTGGTGTGCTTATCAGTGATATATCCCCACTATTTACACAGGGTTCATTTGAGACCACATCCAGTGCACTTGACCTTTCAATAGATGGTGATAGCTTCTTTATACTTAATGAAAATGGGACAAGATATTATACACGAGCAGGTCAATTCTCTATTGATAAAGATGGTTATATAGTCAACCCTGATGGATTAGTCCTTCAGGGTTACCTTGCTGATGCATCCGGTAGTATAACAGGAACACTTGGAGATCTACAGGTAGGAGGGAGTCAGAGTCTTGCAAATGCAACGACAAGTGCAACGATAAAACTTAATTTAGATGCAACCTCAGAAATTCAGACCTCTGCATTTACTCTTGATGGCAATGGAGACGGAACTGATGATGACCCTGACAATTACAATTTTTCTAATACTATTACTGTATATGATTCTCAGGGAGTAGAGCATCAGATTACACTCTATTTTGTTAAGACTGATGTAAATACATGGGAGGTCCATTATGTTTATACAGACCCTGATGATCCATCATTACTTGTTGATGCAGGTTCTCAGGAGTTGACATTTGACACAAATGGTGCACTCGTTGATGACAATAGTGGAACTGCAATAAGTTTTGATTTCGGAGATTCTGTATCTTCACCTCAGGACATTACATTTGACTATGGAACAGGGACAGGTGAATCAGGTTCTGGTGTAGATGGAACTACACAGTATGCATCGGACTTTGGTGTGATGCTTATCAGTCAGGATGGTTATCCTGCTGGAAGCCTGAGGAATATATCTATCTCAGAGGATGGTGTTATAACAGGTGTATTTACAAATGGTCAGACAAGGGCGATCGGGCAGATAGCACTTGCAAAATTCACAGCACCAGATAAACTCTCAAAATTGGGCAGGAACCTTTATGCTGAGTCATTCGATTCAGGTCAGGCAATCGTTGGTATGGCAAACACAGCTGGTTTGGGGAGAGTTCTCTCAAATAGTCTTGAGCTGAGCAATGTTGACCTTGCAGAAGAATTTGTGAAGATGATCTCTGCACAGAGGGGATTTCAGGCAAATTCAAGGATTATCACTACTACAGATGAACTGCTCCAGGAACTTGTAAATCTGAAGAGATAATAGTTCAGGATAAATAAACTTTTTGTTAGCCCGCTTAATTCATAAATTTATGAGTAATAGGCAGATGCAGTATTCTCGAGGTAAATTCTTTCTTCGAAAGAATTTAAATCCGCTCAAATACTGCATCTGCCAAAAATTTTATGAATAATATGGGTTAGAAAACTATCACTAAGTCATTTCTTTGACATAAATTCACCATCTACATTAATAATCCTTTTTAAAAAAATCTTATTTATCAATAATTTTCTGTCAGGCATGGTCTTTGATAAATATAAAAAGAATTATATTTAGGAGGATAAAATGGCAGAAGAATTAGCAGAGGGTCAAACAGAACAGGTTCAGGAGGTAAAACCAAAGAAGTTTAATAAAAAAATTATCATCATCATTGGAGGTGCTTTACTATTCTTATTGATAAGTGGATTTGTAGCCTATATTCTACTCCATAGTTCTGCTAAATCAGATGATGCTTCACATAAAAAGGAAGAAAAATCTCTGAAGGCTACACTTGTTCCTATAGAGCCTCTCATTCTTAATCTTTCAGACCAGGGTAAATTTCTAAAGATAACCATGCAGTTTGAAATCTCTGACCCGTCATATCAGCAAATAGTTTCAGACTATATTCCTCAACTGAAAGATGCAATAATCATACTGATAAGCAGTAAGTCTTCTGATTCCATATCAAGTCCTGAAGGAAAGCTCCAGTTAAAAGATGAGATACTTCTCAGGGCAAACCAGACAGTGGGAAAGGATATATTTAAGAACCTCTATTTTACGGAGTTTGTCATGCAATGAATCAGATACTCTCACAGGATGAAGTTGATGCCCTTCTCAAGGGCGTTCAGTCAGGTGATGTTGAGACAGAGACTGAAAAGGGGAAAGAACCCTCTGGTGTAAGACCTTACGACCTTACAAGCCAGGACCAGATAGTCCGTGGTAAGATGCCAGGGCTTGAACTTGTAAATGCAAGATTTATCAGGTCTTTTGGAAATTCTATCTCGAATCTTATCATGAAATTCGTTGATGTAAATGTGCTCAATGTTAAATTCATAAAGTTTGAAGACCTCATGAAGACCTTACCTTTCCCATCAAGTATTAACATAATTAAGCTTGAGCCTCTAAAAGGTTATGCATTACTTGTGATAGAGGCGCCACTCTTATTCGCCCTTGTTGAGCTATTTTTTGGTGGCTCAAAAGCTTTATATGTCAAATCAGAGGGCAGAAGTTTCACATCTATAGAACAGAGGGTTAACCAGAAAATAGTCTCGATGGCACTTAATGACATGTCTCTGTCATGGAGCGGGATAGTCCCAATCAAACCTGAGCATATCAGTTTAGAGATGAACCCGCAGTTTGTGAAGATCGTCACCCCGAATGAGATCATCATAAAGATAGAGATAAAGGTTGAGATAGAAGATTTTAAAGGAAATCTTTTTTTGTGTATTCCATATTCAATGGTTGAACCGATAAAAGAGAAACTCTATTCCGGTATCCAGATCGAAAAAAGTGATATTGACCATAGGTGGGTGAATACAGTAAAGGAGATAATTATGGATACATATGTTGAAGTGATAGCAGAGATAGGAAGGACACAGATTACATTCGGGGAGCTATTAAATCTTGAAATCGGTAGTGTAATCAATCTCGGCAAGCATATCTCAGAAGAATTTCCTGTTATGGTAGAAGGTTTACTCAAATTTTATGGTCTTCCTGGTTATAGCAGAGGTAATCAGGCAATAAAGATAACAAGGGTAATAAATAATTAAAAGGAGAGGTCTATGACGCAAAAAGAGGCATCTGCCGAAGAGGCAAAATTTGAGGAGTTAAAGACAGAAAAGACTGAAAAAGATGTAAAGAGCGAAAATGCTCCTACAAGAGATATCGATTTCCTCCTTGATATCCCTCTCGAAATTACCGTTGAACTTGGAAGGAAGAAAATGCCCATTAGAGAACTTTTACAGCTCGGTCAGGGATCTGTCATTGAGCTGGAAAAGATCGCAGGAGAACCTATGGAGATACTCGTCAATAATAAATTAGTAGCACGAGGAGAGGTTGTAGTAGTCAATGAAAAATTTGGCGTAAGACTGACTGATATTATAAGCCCTTCTGAGAGGATAAACCAGCTTAAATGATAGGGATATATATTCAGGTCATATTTGCTCTTTTATCTGTTATAGGATTGATCTTTGTTTTCGGATATCTCTTAAAAAAGAGACAGGGTAGACCCTCTCTGATAAACGTCCTTGCTTACCATTCATTCGGGCAAAGAAAAGGGATCGCTGCCCTTAAAGTAGGTGCAGAGATACTACTACTTGGTATAACCCCAACAGACATCAAGTTATTGAAGACCCTTGAAGAAGATGTATTTACGCCTGAGGTATCTAAAGATATCAGTGATAAACTTTCAAGATTGAATAACATAAAGAAGCTCCTTAATGAAAAATGACCGTAGATAATCGTCTCCTTGAAGTCTTTCTAATAATCAGTTTCTTATCGCTACTGCCTGCTATCCTTATAATGTTTACTTCATTCACAAGGATCGTTGTTGTTCTCTCTTTCCTGCGCCAGGCACTCGGTGCTCAACAGATACCACCCAATCCTGTAATAATCGGGCTTGCCATATTTTTAACATTCTTTATTATGTCTCCGACAATAGATGTCATCATGCAGGATGCAGTCAATCCCTATATTGACAAACAGATAACCATGCAGGAGGCTATAAAAAAAGCAGAACCCCCAATAAAAAATTTTATGTTAAAACAGACAAGACAGAAAGACATAGCCCTATTTTTAAATATCACAAAAGAAAAAAACAAGGTATCAAACCCATCTGAGATTCCTTTAAGAGTTGTTGTGCCTGCCTTTGCGATCAGTGAACTCAAGAATGCATTTGAGATTGGTTTTCTCATATATATTCCTTTCCTTGTAATAGATATGGTCGTATCAAGCATCCTTCTTTCAATGGGTATGATGATGTTACCTCCTATTTTAATATCGCTCCCTTTCAAACTTCTTCTATTTGTACTGGTTGATGGATGGAACCTTGTCGTAGGTTCAATTGTAAGGAGTTTTCAATGACGATTGATTTAATTAAAGAACTTTCAGCTGAGATCTTCAAGACAATATTATTTGTCTCAGGACCTGTCCTGCTTGTAAGTATGCTGGTAGGACTGGTCATCAGTCTTATACAGGCTGTAACACAGATACAGGAGTTCACCCTGACCTTTGTTCCTAAGATAATAGCTGTTTTTGTCTGTCTTTTTATCTTCTTCCCATGGATGGCAAGGGTATTAATAACTTTTACAGTTAACCTGATAGAAAAGATACCAGTATATATAAAGTGATATTTTTTAACGGTTATAGAGAGATGACACGTTTCATTATTTTGCTTTGAGTGATTCAGAATCGTTAGATTTAGGACTGCGGAATGGACATCTTCTCAAGATACATTTATAACTTTCTATTAATATTATTAAGGACGGGGATAGTCATAAGCCTGCTCCCCTTTTTCGGGAGCAAAAACTTTCCTGCACAATTCAAGATAGGTTTTGCAGTTGCCATAGCATTCATATTAACGCCAATTATAGAGGTAAAAGTCATCCCAACTGAGATTCCAATTTTAGTAATGCGTGAGGTCATTTTTGGAATCGCACTCGGTCTTATTGCAAGGTCTATATTCGTCGGTATAGAAATGGCTGGTCATTTTGCAAGTAATGCTATAGGGCTTTCAATATCATCCATCTTCGACCCTGAAATAGGTCAATCAGCAGAACTGGCAAAATTATATGGAGTCATTACTATGCTAATCTTCCTGTCTTTAGATGTTCACCATGATATCATCTACGTCCTTGTAAGGAGTTATGAATGGCTTCCCTCAGGTCATCTTAATAATATTAAAAGCCTTGTTGGAGATATAGTATCTGTTACAGCCAGGATGTTTATTATCGCCATAAAGATAAGTGCCCCTGTCATTGTAGCAATGCTTATTTCTCATCTTCTTCTTGGATTTCTTTATAAAGCAGCACCTCAAATGAATATATTTTTTGTAGGGTTTCCTGTTTATATCTTTATAGGTTTTATTGTGATTTTAATCAGTATTCCTGTGTGTATCCATATAATTGGTGGCTACATCCAAGGGATTAAAGATGAGTTGATAAGAATTATAAATATTGCACGGGGTTAATAATGCCTGAATATGAAGAAAGAACTGAAAAAGCGACACCAAGGCGACGACAAAAAGCAAGAGAAAAAGGTCAGGTTGCCAGAAGCCGTGAAATTGTCTCGATAACTGCGATGGCTGGAATGATCTTGATCTTTTATTTTGCAGGAGATCTCTTCATAAAAAACTTATCCTTGATGATGAGGAGTCTACTCGGATTACAATATGGTAGAGATCCGCTGACTGTCTTGAGATTCACCTTTTTTGAAATACCGAGGTTATTCGGTCCTTTTCTTGGGGTCGTCTTTGTCTTCGCTATTATGGGCAGTGTTCTTCAGGGGAGTGTTGTGATAAAGCTATTTGAATTTAATATAGAGCGGCTTAACCCCTTGAACGGACTGAAAAGGCTGATATCTTTAAATGGTCTCCTTGATTTCTTAAAAAGCCTTTGCAAATTTGTCTTTGGAGGAATCCTCATCTATTTCGTATTTAAAAAAACCTTATTTACTCTTCCTTATCTCTCCATGATGGATATCAGACAGATCCAGATAGTCTCGGCTAAACTCATAGCTAAGTCTGTACTGTATGCCTTTGGACTATTTCTGATTCTTGCGATAGCTGATTATATCTATGAAAGATGGAGATATGAGCGTTCAATAAGGATGACAAAAGAAGAGATAAAAGAAGAACACCGTGAGACAGAAGGTGATCCTTTAATAAAGGCAAAGGTCAGAAGCCTCCAGAAGGAGATAGCACATCAGAGGATGATGCAGCAGGTTCCAAAAGCAACAGTTATCATAACAAACCCAACCCATATTGCTGTTGCACTGAGATATAAGAGTAATGAGATGGAAGCACCCAAGGTTATTGCAAAAGGGGCTGGTTTCATTGCAGAAAGGATCATCATGATAGCGAGGGAACACGGGATCCCTATTGTTGAAGATAAGCCACTTGCCAGGGCACTGTATAAACTTAAGATAGACTCATACATCCCTGAAGAACTTTATAGGGCAGTAGCTAAGTTACTCGCTTATATCTATAAATTGAGAGGAACTATATGAGGGATGATTCATGTTGAAATTTCTCACTCTTTTACAACAACGTGGAGATATTGTAGTAGCACTGAGTGTTATCACCATCCTCTGTGTAATGATCCTTCCTATACCACCTTTTATACTTGACATACTCCTTTCTTTTTCAATATCCCTCTCATTACTGATTATCGTAACAAGTGTATATATCAGTAAACCTCTTGACTTTTCAGTATTCCCATCAATTCTTCTCATAGTAACACTCTATAGACTTGCATTGAATATAGCATCCACAAGGTTAATACTCCTAAGAGGTAACGAAGGAATAGATGCTGCTGGCCAGGTGATAAAGTCTTTTGGTAATTTTGTTGTAAGTGGAAACTACTTTGTTGGATTTACTGTATTTCTTATTCTTATAGTGATTAATTTCGTCGTCATTACAAAGGGTTCTGGAAGGATTGCAGAGGTAGCTGCAAGGTTTATCCTTGATGCGATGCCGGGAAAGCAGATGGCGATAGATGCAGACCTCAATTCAGGTCTGATCGATGAATCAGAGGCAAAAAAGAGGCGTGCCCTTATTGCTCAGGAGGCTGATTTCTATGGAGCTATGGATGGTGCAAGTAAGTTTGTTAGGGGTGATGCGATCGCAGGTCTGATAATAACAGGCATTAATATCATAGTAGGTTTGATTATTGGTATCTTCCAGAAAGGCATGTCAGTTGTTGAAGCTGCAAAGACATTTACTATATTAACCATTGGTGATGGTCTCGTCTCGCAGATGCCAGCCCTTCTCGTTTCAACAGCAGCAGGTATTGTTGTTAGCCGTGCAGGAACAGAGACTGATTTAGGGAAAGATATATCAAGACAGGTCATACTTAATCCAAAGACCCTCGGAACTGTCTCAGGGGTCATGGTAGTTCTTGGTTTAGTCCCAGGACTGCCCCATATCCCATTTTTCCTCCTTTCTGGTGCTTCAGGTGCGCTGGCTTACATCCTCTCAAAACCTGTTAAAGAAGAGAGCAAGCCAGAAAGTATCACAAAGGAACCCGCTATAGAGAGCTTTTTAGAGATTGAGCCACTTACTCTTGAGATTGGTTACGGACTAATACCCCTTGTTGATTCTGACAAGGCAGACCTCCTCCATAAGATAAAGTCGATCAGAAGACAGCTTGCACAGGAACTCGGTTTTGTGATCCCCTCAATACATATAAAAGATAATCTACAGCTCAAACCACATGAATACAGCTTTCTCTTAAGGGGTATAGAGATTGGCAGAAGTGAAATAATGACAGGAAATTATCTTGCTGTTGCATCTTCTAAAGTTGAAGATATAGAGGGGATACCAACAAAAGAACCTGCTTTTGGTCTTCCAGCCTACTGGATCTCTGAAAAGGAAGTAGAAAAGGCTCAGGCAAAGGGTTATATAGTTGTTGATGCACCAACTGTGATAGCTACCCATATGACAGAGATGATCAAGGCACATGCCTGGGAACTCTTAACAAGGAATGAAGTTCAGAAGATATTAGATAGTGTCTCGAAGAACTATCCAAAGATAGTTGATGAGCTTATTCCAACACAGTTGACGCTCGGAAGTGTCCAGAGAGTCTTCCAGAACCTGCTCAAGGAAAGGGTTCCTATAAATGATAAGATTACTATACTTGAGACCCTACTTGATTATTCTTCTTCTGTAAAGGACCCTGAGATTTTGACTGAATATGTAAGGCAGGCACTATCAAGACACATCACAAAACAGTATATGTCTCAGGGAGGAGATATCAAGGTAATAACACTCGATCCAAGGCTCGAGAGTGAGCTTATGCAAGCTGTAGAGGCAGGCAATATGATTAATCCTGATATCGTAAATAGATTAATCAAGTCTATAGAGAAATTTATTTTACATGATGGGATGAAAGGTAACCTACCTATCATACTCTGTTCCACGCAGGTCAGAAGGTTCCTCAGGAAGATTACAGAAAGGACATTACCTTCCCTTGTAATTCTATCGAATGCAGAGATATTCCCATCTGCAAAATTATCTGTCATAGGAGTTTTGAAATATGAAGATTAAGAAATTCAGGGCAAGAACTTTCAGTGAGGCACTGACAATGGTAAAAAAGGAATTTGGTGAAGATGCAATCGTATTATCAACAGAAGAAAAGAGAGGTCTGAGCCCGTCTGTCGAGATAACAGCAGCAATAGACTATGATATATGTAATGAAAATAATAAGTATGCTGAATTAGCAAAAGGATATAAACCTGAGAATTCTAATAGGATGTTTCAACAGAGAAGGGGTGATTTTTCTGATGAACTCGGAGATGAGACAGAATCTATACATATAAATATATCTTCCTTGAAAAAACATGGTTCTGAGATATCAAGGACATTTAATAAAAAATTAATATTAGATTTCCTCAGGAGTATATCTATACGTGAAGAGTTTGCAATACGCCTCTGCGAAAAGGCTAAAGACTTAAATGACCTCCCAGCATTAATCTCAGCAGATATAAAGATAAAAGAGCCATCTATTTTCAATCCAATAAATTCAGGACGCAGGAATTCCTCAAAATATAAGAAGGCTATTATGCTAATCGGACCAACAGGTGTAGGAAAGACCACGACAATAGCAAAACTTGCAGCCAACTCTATAAAGGCTGGAAAGAAAGTTGGGATCATAAGTCTTGACACATATAGAATTGGAGCGATAGAACAGATGAGGATATACTCAAGAATCATGGGGATACCTTTTTCCATCACATCAGACATAGAAGAACTGAAAAACAGTCTTATACATTTCGCAAAAAATAGAGACATCATCTTTATAGATACCTCTGGAAGAAATCCAAAAGATGAGATTCACATAAGAGACCTTATCAATATCTCACAGATCGGATTTCCTGTTGAACTCCATCTTCTTATGAGTGCAAACAGCGATGACGAATTTATGGCAGAGGCTTATCAATATTATAGAAGACTCCCTATTGATTGTATCTCTTATACAAAAGTGGACGAGGCTGTGAGGTTCGGTTCACTCTATAACCTTCTACTCACATATCAGAGACCGATCGCATATATAACCACAGGGCAGAAGGTTCCTGATGACATTGAGTTTGTAACATTAAGCAAAGTTACCAATCTAATATTAAAGAGAGGACACTATAAATGTTAGAAAAAATGCATGAAAACAAGAAATATGTAAAGACAATTGCAGTAGCAAGTGGAAAGGGAGGCGTTGGAAAGACAAATATAGTTGCTAATCTTGCTATAGCTATGAAGATGCTGGGCAATGAAGTTCTCATAATGGATGCTGACCTCGGATTAAGCAGTATTGATGTCCTTCTCAATCTGGCTCCAAGATACAATATCCAGCATGTAATCAAGGGCTATAAGAGACTGAAAGACGTTATACTTGAAGGTCCACGCGGTATAAAGATAATACCAGCAAGTTCAGGAATTCAGGAACTAACATTTCTTAATGAATTTCAGAGGTTGAGGATACTCGAGGAATTTAATTCCTTAACCAGTGATACTGACGTCTTAATCATAGATACAGCTCCGGGTATATCAGAGAATGTAGCCTTTTTCTGTATAGCCGCACAGCAGATCGTGATAGTAACCTCACAGGAACCAACAGCTATGACTGATGCCTATGCACTGATCAAGGTACTCTTTACAAAATATCAGGAAAAGGAATTTTTCATTATAGTGAACTCAGTTAAAAATCATAAAGAAGGTCTTGAGGTCTTCAGAAGACTTTCACTCGCTTCAGAGAAGTTTTTAAATGTATCACTTGACTATCTTGGATATATCCCTTGTGATACAGTCGTTCCTGAGGCAGTAAAGGCTCAGAAGACATTTGTTGATATCTATCCTGATAGTCTTGCATCACGACAGGTTTTTGAAATAGCATCAAAAGTCCTGAATTCTAATAATAGGGTCAAAGGAACACTCCAGTTTTTCATAGGCAATTTGATATCTGGACCTCATAATCTAAGATGACAGGTTATAAGAAGGAGCTGAGCGAAGAAGAAAAAGAACAGATAATAAACGATTTTCTTCCTTTTATAAAATACAATGCCTATAGATTGGCATGGAGATTACCTCCCCAGTTGACTGTTGAGGACCTCATAAGTGTTGGAATAATAGGTCTCTTAGATGCATTAAACAGGTATAAAAAAAATAAAGCTAAGATAAGTACATTTGTAGAATACAGGATAAAAGGTGCTATGCTTGATGAGATAAGGTCTCACTATCGTCTTCCAAAGTCAATAAAAAAGAAGATGGCATCTATTGAAAATGCATATCTTGAGGTAGAGAGAGAAAAAGGACAGGCACCAGAACCAGAGGAGATCGCAGAAAGACTGAATATCAGTTTGGATGAATATTATAAGATACTCCAGAAGTCATATGCAGGGATTACCTTGAGATTTGAGGATTTAAAGAAATCGTGTGATGAAGAATCACCTCCCCTTGAAGAAAATATCATTGATCCTGATATGAAGACTCCGTTAGAGATTTATGAAGATAATGTCAGGAAAGAATTGCTTGCAGGTCTCATTGACAAACTACCAGAAAGAGAAAAGTTGATTTTATCTCTTTATTACTGGGACGGATTGACGATGAAAGAGATCGGGAAGATACTGAATATAACCGAAGGCAGAATATGCCAGCTACATAATCAGGCACTCATGAGGCTTAAATCATCACTTGAACTATCCCCTATTGGTTAAAGAATTTCCTAAAAATTCCGATATAAAAACAAAATGATTCATACAGCAAGACTCACCCGTTTGAGAAAGGACCTTGTGCATCCTGATGCATCGAGGAGACGTTCTGCTGCAGAAGCCTTATCTAATGGTGATGAAAGGGCTATATATCCCCTGATCAAGGCATTAAGTGATGAAAATCCAGGTGTTCAGGACGCAGCAATGCGTTCTCTCATCTCTATAGGCGGAGAAGTAACAGCATACATGGTTTTACCCTTGCTCAGGAATAACTCATATCTGAGAAATACTGCGATAATTATCCTGAAAGAGATCGGAGAAAAGGTGATTCCTTTACTACGACCCCTGCTAAAAGATAAAGATGATGATATCAGGAAATTTGCACTTGACCTGATCTGTGAGGTCAAGAGCTGTGATTATTTAGATGAAGTAATAGAGGTTCTGATTAATGATACTAATACAAATGTAAGGACCTCAGCGGCAAAGGCATTGGGTATTCTTAATTACAAAAATGCATTACCTTATCTTATTAAAGCCCTCAAGGATGATGAATGGGTTTGTATCGCATCACTTGAAGCCCTTGCTCTCATAAAGGATGATTCATCTGTAGAACCGATTATATCACTCCTTAACAACCCATCAGAATTAGTAAGACATGTTGCAATAGAGACACTCGGAAAGATAGGTTCTCAGAGATGTTGTGATGCACTTTTAAAACACCTATCAAAAGTAAATGGGATAGAAAAGACTGCAACTATAAAGAGTCTTCTCAAGATAGGGGTAACTCCTTCAATATCGGGGACCTCTGATACACTTATAGAAATATTAAAGAATGACGACTGGGATGACAAGTTTCTTGCACTTAAAGGGCTTGTCGAGATTAAAGAAGAAAAGGCGATCTATCCCGCTATTGATATTGCAGGCTCTCTTGAACCATCGTATCCAGATAGTGAAGAAAAGATATTCATGATTAAAGAGCTTCTTAAAGGCTTTGGATGCTCAGAAGTCTTCCTGAAAATCCTGGATGACCCGGCTATAAGATACAGAGGCAGGATTATAACTATTGAGTTACTGGAAGAATTGGGGTGTAAAAATGCAGTTCCTTATCTGAGGAGACTTATTGAAAGCACAATAGATGGCGTGAGAGACGCCAGTGCCAAAGCCTTAGATAGTATGGAAACAGGATGAAATCTTAGATGGAAAAGGATATATCTCTTCAGGATTCAACTTTCAGGGAATTGAGGGATTTTATATATGAAAAGAGTGGGATATTTATTTCAGACTCTAAGAGATATATTATTGAAAACAGGCTCATAAGAAGAATCCGTGAAAGAAATCTCAAGGGTTTTGAAGAATATCTATATTTTTTAAAGTTTAACACAAATGGTGATGAGGTCACAAAACTTATCGATGTTGTTACTACAAATGAGACATACTTTTTTAGAGAACCCCACCATTTCGATGCCCTTTGTGATTTTATTGTTCCTGAGCTTAAACAGAAAGGAGCCTGCAGAATAAAGGTATGGTCTGCAGCATGCTCTACAGGCGAGGAACCATATACAATTACAATGGTCTTTATGGAAAAAAGACCTGATCTTAGGCTGGAATTATATGCATCTGACATAAGTCAATCAGCATTGAATTCAGCAGAAAAGGCTGTATATAACTCTTATTCCACAAGGAATGTACCAGAACCCTTTTTAAAAAAATATTTCAAACAGGAAAAAGGTTACTACATCCTTGACCAATCAGTGAAAAACTCTGTCAGATTCATGAATGTAAATCTTACTGACGAAAAAAAGATGAAGACCATGAGAGATATGGATGTCATTTTTTGCAGAAATGTCCTTATATATTTTGATGACAGAGCAAAGCAGAAGACTGTTTCACTCCTTTATGACAGCTTGAAACCAGGTGGCTTCTTATTCATAGGTTCTTCAGAAAGTCTTCATACTGTGACACGTGCCTTCAAACCATTTGTAATAAACAATACAGTTATCTATAAGAGGCCATGATACTATGAAGGTCATGATAGTTGATGATTGTCAGACAACGAGAAAAATCCTTGAGTTCTACCTAAGGTTAAAGGGATTTGATGTTGTCACTGCTGAAAATGGACTGGATGCTATAGAAAAACTCGCAACCAATAAAGTAAATATTATCTTGAGTGACCTTAATATGCCTTATATGGATGGGATAGAGTTTGTTAAAACCATCAAATCAGATATAAATCTATCTCATATACCTGTACTTATGGTCACAACAGAGGCAGATCCAGAGGAAAAGGAGAAGGCATTTAGTGCTGGCGCTGATGGTTATCTGGTAAAACCAGTTACAGCCGACATTATATCTCAAAATATTAAGAGGATTATGAAAGAGATATTTGCAGGTCAAGGAGGTAGAGATGTTTGATACCAAAATGAAGATACTCGTGGTCGATGACTTTCCAACGATGAGAAGGATTTTAAAAAATATCCTTAAACAACTTGGTTTTGAAAATATAGAAGAGGCAGAGGATGGGGCACAGGCATATTCCAAATTAAAATCAGGGGGGTTTGGATTAGTAATATCCGACTGGAACATGCCAAACATGGACGGGCTATCTTTTCTTAAGGCTGTCAGAAGTGATCCTGATTTAAAGGAGATGCCTTTCCTTATGGTGACTGCTGAAGCAGAGAAGAATAAGGTAATAGAAGCCATAAAGTCAGGGGTCAGCAATTATATTGTAAAACCCTTTACTGCAGAGATTCTCAAGGAGAAGATGGACAGGATATTTGAAAAGATAGGGAAATAAGGTCAATAGAGGAGATATTATGCCTGATGAGATGGAAGAGATAATAAATGAATTCATAATAGAGGCTGATGAGTCTCTTGATAAAGTAGACCCCCTTTTTGTTGAACTTGAGACAAGGGGTTTTGATAAAGACATCCTTAATGAGATATTCAGAAGCATGCATACTATCAAAGGTGCTGCAGGCTTTCTTGGATTCCAGTCCATAGTTGATGTTGCACATGGTGCAGAGAATATCCTGAAAAAGGTAAGGGATGGAGAGATAGCACTCACAAAGCAGATGATGGATGCAACTCTAAGAAGTGTTGATATGCTCAGGCTCCTTCTAACTCATATAAAAAATAAGGATGGAATAGAAGAGGACATTTCTAATGTATTAAATGAACTCAAAATGGTTCTTGAACAGAATGAAGAGAAGAAGGAAGAGGGACCAATTCAGGATGATATGGCGAATATTTCACAGGGGTTGTCAGTTCATCGGTCTCAGGATACAGAAGCAAAAGTGGAGAAGAGTACTATTGATAAAAAGGAGACTGTCCAGACTCTGAGAGTAGATATGAACAAGATTGACAAGGTTCTGGATCTGACAGGTGAAGTCGTTCTTGTGAGAAATAGACTTTTAAATATCATGAGTTATTTAGAGAAAAATGCATCAGATGACCCTCATGTTGAAAGCCTGTTTGAGACTGTATCCTTCCTTGACCGTATTACATCTGATATGCACATCTCAGTCATGAGAATGAGGATGCAACCTATTCAGAAGGTCTTCAGCAAATTCCCACGCCTTGTAAGAGACCTCTCAAGCAGTATGGGAAAAGATATATCTTTCAGTATTTCAGGTGAGGATACAGAGGTTGATAAATCTGTGATTGAACATATAGGAGACCCGCTTGTCCATATAATAAGAAATGCTATTGACCATGGAATTGAGCCACCCGAAGAAAGAAGAAAAAAGGGAAAACCAGAAAAAGGGATAGTTTCTATAAGTGCATATCAGAAAGGAAACCAGATTGTAATAGAGGTAAAAGATGATGGTAGAGGATTAGATGCCTCCCGTATTAAAAGAAAGGCTGTAGAAAAGAATCTCATTACAGAAGATGAAGCCCAGAGGATGTCAGATGAGTCAGCTATAAACCTTATATTTCTTCCTGGATTTTCCACTGCAGAAGTTGCTACTGAAATAAGCGGACGTGGTGTTGGTATGGATGTTGTAAAGACAAATATCTCTAAACTCAATGGTTCTGTAGAAGTTAAGACAAAGAAAGATATTGGAACTTCCTTCATAATAAGCATACCCCTCACACTTGCGATAATTCAGGCTCTTATGGTGCGTGCAGGGAAATATAATTTTGCGATACCACTTTCTTGTGTTGAAGAGACATTCAAAATTCTGAAAAGCGATATTGGTAGCGTAGGAGGACAGAATATCATAAACATAAGAGATAGACTGTATCCGGTTTTTGAACTAACCAATGTGTTGAGAAATGGCAATGGGAGGGTTTCAGATAAGGACTATAAGTATGCTGTGCTAATCTCGATAAGCGAAAAGAAATTCTGTATAACAGTTGATGAATTAATCGGACTTGAGGAAATCTTTATCAAGGCTATCAAAGGTGCTGATACAGAATCACCTTTTATACTCGGTGCGACGATAACAGGTGATGGAAAGGTCGTTCTCATTATTGATATGGCTGGGATATCAAGGGATGTATTAGGTATAGTAAGGGCATGAGTGAATAATAACCAATGATCGAATTCCGATAGAAAGTTGTTATTGAGATTATTTGGGTTTTTGAATTTGGTTATTAGAACTTATTTATAGGAGGAAATCATGCAATATGTTGGATTTAATCTTGGAAGTAATGAATGCTCTATTCCTTTATTAAAAGTTAGAGAGATCATAAATATACCGCCAATCACAAGGATGCCTCAATCTCCTCCATATATAGAGGGTCTTACCAACCTCAGGGGCAATATCATCCCCATTGTTAATCTTAAAAAGCTTATAAACCTGAATGGCAATAACAACCCAGATAAGGTAATAGTTCTATCTGATGGAAAAATTAATTTTGGCATTCTTGTAGATGGAATTACAGGTGTAATAAATATAGAGGAATCAGCAATAGAGCCTGCAGAGAATATCTTAAAAGGAAAAAATATCAGTTTTTTTGCTGGTGTAGCAAAACTCCCAGACAGGCTTGTCGGTCTTATTGATACAAAGAAACTCCTTCCTTCTGATGATATGAGTCTATTTGAAAGCTATACTGATATCAAAGAACAGAAAGGAACAGAGAGTATTAAAACAAATACTATCAGGACGATTTCTGAAGAGGTAAAAGAATTTAACTGCCTAAAAGACTTTACAGAAAAAATGGGAATAAATGAGAGTGACCCACGGTATATCATCTTTAATCACCTGATTAACTTCATGAATGCAGTGGCTAATCAAGACTATAAAGAAGCTGATAAGGCTATCCAGAATATTATGAAAAACGGGCAGAGTGGGCTATTTGCAGAGGTTGGTAAGATAACAAGAAAACTACACGACTCACTTGTTTCATTCAGAGAATCAATTGACCCTAAATTCAAAGAGATTGCTACAGTAGAAGTACCAAATGCCATAGACAGACTTCAATTCGTCATTGACAAGACAGAAGAGGCAGCAAATAAGACATTGGGAGTAGTAGAAAAATATATCCTGAGCATGGACGAGCTTGCTTCACATATCAGAAATATTAAAGAACCTGAAGCATCCGTAACCTATCTTAAGGAGTTTAAGAATAGTCTTGAAGATGACCTGACAGAGATACTCACTGCTCAGTCATTTCAGGATATTACAGGGCAGACCTTGAAGAAGGTGATCAAACTTGTAGGCGATATTGAGGAGGAACTTGTAAGGCTGATAACACACTTTGGTCTGAAGATCGAGCAGAAAGTAAAAACAGAAACCCCTTCAAATATATCACAGAATGATGTTGATAATCTCCTGAAGGAATTTGGATTCTAAAATATGGTAAAAGTCCTTATCGTTGATGATTCTGCATTTATGAGGAATGCTCTCACAAGCATGCTCTCTTCAGACAAGGAGATTGAGGTTGTCGGAACTGCGAGAGATGGGCTTGAAGCCTTAGAAAAGATCGTGAGTCTAAAGCCTGATATCGTGACAATGGATGTTGAGATGCCAAGAATGGATGGTCTGACAGCCTTAAAACTGATTATGGAGAAAAATCCAATACCAGTTATTATGGTAAGCTCTATGACCACAGAGGGTGCAAAGATAACTTTGGACGCTCTTGATATAGGAGCAGTAGACTTTATCCCTAAAAACCTATCCGAACTCTCAGTAAATATCATAAAAATAAAGGATATACTGATCGAAAAAGTAAAACATATTTCCAAAAAGGGGTTTATTAAAAAACGTATAAAAATAGAAAAAGGGCCCAAACATATTGAAATAGTTAAACATCCCCCTATAAATGTTACAGGTTCGCGCAGGTTAGGGATCATCTCTATCGGGACTTCGACTGGAGGACCGAAGGCACTTCAGGAGGTTATACCAAAGTTTCCAAAAGAACTGCCTGTCCCTGTTGTTATAGCTCAGCATATGCCACCAGCATTCACAAAGCCATTTGCTGAGAGGTTAAACCAGCTCAGCGAGATTGATGTTAAAGAGGCTGAGGAAGGTGAACCTTTGACCCCTGGAGTAGCTCTTATAGCCCCTGGCAGGGGTAATATGAGGATAGTGAGAAAAAGGGGTATAGAAACAGTCGTCACCATTTCAGAAAACAAGGAAGAATTTCAATACCGACCCTCTGTAGATGCGCTTATGCTTTCAGTAGCAGAGTGCTTTCCAGGCAGGGCACTTGGTGTGATAATGACTGGTATGGGAAACGACGGACTCAAAGGACTTATTGCTATTAAAAAGACAGGTGGAAGGGTATTTGCACAGAATGAAGAGACCTGTGTTGTTTATGGCATGCCAAAAGCTGTAGTTGATGCTGGGATAGCAGATAAGGTTTTGCCACTCGAAGAACTGGCAGGTGAGATAATAAATTCAGTTTAAACTACTAAATTCAAAAATTTATGATGATTGTCAGATGCAGTATTCTCGCTCATTCTCGGCTCGATTAGAATCGAGCCTCCGAGGTAAATTCTTTCTTTCAAAGAATTTATATCCTCTCAAATACTGCATCTGAAAAGATAATAAGAGAGGTTGATAATACAGAATAATGTTCTCAGGCTCAAAGACAATAATATATGAAGACCCATTTACCACCATTCCTGTCGAAAAACTTAAAGTAGGTTCACCTCTTCCCTTTGATGTCTATGTCAAAGACAAGAGTCTAATCCAGCCTTTATTCAATAAACAAACTATATTTACTGAGTCAGCAAAGAAGATATTAAGAGAAAAAGGAATTACAGAGGTATATATAAAAAGAGAAGATAGTTCATATCTCACCTCTTCTCAAGTCAAACCTTCAGTGACTATCCCCCCTCCTAACTCTCCTGAGTTTAAGGAATATTCTACTCTAAAAGAGAGACATTATCAGATAGATAAAAAACTATTAATTCCAGGCACAGAGTTAAATTTCAGTCTTTTCAGACTCAATAAACTCAGTATAGAACCCATTATAGAGATAGAGAAAGATTCTTATGCCTTGATTGATGAGAAGATAACAAATATAAAGGGTGATATATTGATCAGGTCTTCTGACATCCCACTCTATCATGAGTATCTCAATTCTCTTCAGGATTTATCTAAATACCATAAGGAAAAAGATAATCTAAATTTAAAGATACTCGTCATAAGGGAGAATTCAAAACTTTTAGTAAGAGACCTCCTTGATAATCCAAGGAGTGGAGAAAAGATAAAGGAAGTAAAGACACTCGTAAACAATACAATAGAATGCCTTCTTGAGAATAAGGATGCTATATATGACCTTCTTTCTCTTGAGAATTATGACTATTATACCTATACACATTCTGTTAATGTATCAGTTTTATCTGTCGGATTGGGGATCGAGATTAATCTAAAGAGAGAAGATGTAGAAAAGTTAGGGATAGGAACCATGCTCCATGATATTGGAAAGAGTGCTATCCCACATGAGATTCTTAACAAACAGGGTAAACTTTCTGATAAGGAATATGAGTGTATAAAAAAGCATGTAATTGAAGGTATAAATATCCTTAAAACTCATAAGGATATCCCGGAAGAATCCCTGAATGCGGTCCTTCATCACCATGAGAGATTATCAGGTAGTGGATATCCATACAGGCTTAAAGGTGATGCAATAGGTCTATTCGGCAGGATATCTGCGATTACTGACTCATATGATGCCCTTACAACACAACGACCTTACAAGCCTGCATATACTCCATTTTATGCCCTTTCTTTGATAGTAAAACAGAAAGACTATTTTGACTGCGAACTCTTAGAGTCCTTTATCAAGATGCTCGGGAAGATCGGTTGAACCTTAATTAATAACTTTTACAATATTTGTGTCCGAGATTAACCTCATCTCTGCCTCCTGTATGCATTTTTATCAGGAGACATTTTGATATTTTCATATAGATTTTTGATGAGGCAATTCGATTTGTTGCCCTTAA